>DATENM010000149.1 GCA_035275065.1 Blastocatellia bacterium | reverse complement strand
ACTAGTGGGAAACCGATGTTTCTTTATGTCATACGAGATGATGCGCCAGTTAAAGTTTCTGATATTGAACCTGACCCTGCTGGAAAGGCAAAGCTTGATAGTCTAAAGAGTCGGATGCGAAAAGACTACGTAGTTTACATGTTTGATACCGTTGAAGATATAGCGCGCCAAGTATACGAAGATTTGGGAAAACTCTAAGCAACTAAAATCCTACATCAATGGCAATAAGCAACTAAAATCCTACATCAATGGCAAAAGGCTTTCTTGGCAACGCACCTAACAACGACATGCACCGGAGCGCGGCAAGCGAGCTTCTTATGGCTACTTCAATGCAGCATGCCGCGCCCGGTAATGTCGAGCGTTAGACCCGCAAATCGGCCTTCGCTAATTGAATGATCAGCCGCATTCTTGAAATAGAAGAATCTGGATGCTAATAATGTGAGTACTATGATGAATACGGTCGAGATGACGGTGACCCTCCCATCTACTTTATCAGAAGATGAAGCCCGGCTGCTGCTTGCCATCAAGCTTTATGAAGTGAGCAAGGTATCACTCGGTCAAGCAGCAAAAATGGCTGGACTGTCTAAGCGTGCATTTATGGAGATGTTAGGCCATTACCGAGTTCCAGTATTTAACTATTCTCCCGATGCGCTGCGGGAGGAATTAGGCTTGTGAAAGAGCCGATAATCACGGACAGTACCTGCCTGATTGGACTTGAGCGCATAGGACATCTCGATCTGCTGCCTGCTTTATTCGAACCCATTATGATCCCGCCGGAAGTTGACAGAGAATTCGGGATCACATTAGCGTGGCTCAGAATAGAAGTGCCCTCTGATACCACAAGGGTAGCCACGTTGAAACTGCTCATAGATGATGGCGAGGCAGAAGCGATTGCATTAGCCGGCGAGCGTGGCGTGCGGCTAATTTTGGATGACCGCCAAGCGCGTTTAGTAGCTAAGAACTTAGGCATTCCGATCATCGGCACCGTAGGAGTTCTGGCGCAAGCGAAACAGGCTGAAATCATCGCATCACTCAAGCCAATTCTTAGCAAACTGGAAGCGAAAGGCTTTTACATCAGTAACGCACTCAAAGAAGAAGCGCTGCGGATAGTCGGAGAGTGAGACGCCCGAAAATCTCATACGCGAATTGTAAAGCTGTCGTGTCCACAAAAGCGGGTCTAACAAGGCGTTGCAGCGGAGGCCGTGCAGCGCAGCTCTCATGCATACTTTTATTGCCGCTCGGCGGCCCGGTGATGTGTGTTCGTTAGACGCCTATCGCCCGCCCTTGACCAATGATTTGACGACCTGTACTGTTAATCTGTACACATCAAAACAAGTAGGTGAGTGATGGCAATTCAAACGACATACACAAAGGCCAGAGCTAATTTCGCTAAACTATGCAA
>DATENM010000148.1 GCA_035275065.1 Blastocatellia bacterium | reverse complement strand
ATCGGGGATGGCGGAGAATACTTCTATCAAAACAAGACTCGATCTTGTCATGTCTCACCTCGTCAATAGATTTGCCAATCTTCAACGAGGTGAGACTTTATCGTATTTCGTCTTACTTCTCACGAGAACTGAATGACCGTGGGCCCTTGTTTTCTTCCCTCGCCGCGTCGCCGCGTCGCTCTTTCGCCATGCCCCGCTTTCCCTGTATGCTGATTGGTCGCTGCCGCTATGCCTCAAGGGTTGTGGCATACACGATTCTCCAAGATCAAAGGGGTGCAGTGTTGTCGAGATCAAGATTCACTTTTGTACTCAGCCTCATATTTATATTCGGCCTCTTTTTTACGGCGATTCGTTTTCCGCGCGCCGTCAGCGCGCAAGTGCCGATCCGTCCGGTCATCATCGCCGATGGGTTTGATTTCAACGTCTTCGCCAGTCCCGATAACGTGCCGGAGTTTGCTTCGGGCGCCTTCGCAGGGCCGACGGCGATGGCCTTTGACGCGCGCGGGCGGCTGTTTGTCGGCACCTATTCGGGCAAGATTTTCATCATGCTCGACACCGACGACGATGGCTTCATGGATCAACTGAAGACCTTCGCCAGCGGCGTGCCGATTCCGCTGGGCATGGCCTTTCGCGCCAACGGCGATCTGTTCGTGGCCAGCAACGTCAACAGCGGGCCGGGCCGCATCATTCGCTTGCGCGACACCAACGGCGATGACGTGGCCGATGACCAGACGATTATCCTCGACAATCTGCCGAGTCAGGGCGACCACCAGACAGACAAGATCAAGTTTGGCCCCGATGGCTTGCTTTATATCGGTCAGGGATCGGCGACCGATGGCGGCACGGCCGCGCCGGGCCGACCTGTCGACGGGCCGCTGAATGGCGCGATCCTGCGCATCGATGTAGACAACCCGCAGGTGAACATCTATGCGACCGGCCTGCGTCAGCCGTTCGGGCTGGCCTTTCACCCTAACAATGGCGAGCTGTTTTCTGTTGATGTCGGCAAAGCTGAATTCTGCAACTTCTGCCCGGAAGACAACGCGCCGCCCGAAGAGATCAACTGGATCGTCGCCGGCGGCAACTACGGCTTCCCGCTCTGCGACGGTCAGCCGACTGCCGATAACGCCAACTGCTCAGGAGTGCGCCCGCCGCTGTTGCAATACCCGGCGCACCTGACGCCGACCGGCCTGGCCTTCTACACAGGGCCGCAGGCTGCCGCATTCCAGAATCAACTGCTGGTCACGCTCTACAAGAATTACCCGAACGCGGCTAACTATGGCGGCGACCTGCGCCGCGTCGTCGTCGAAGGCAGCCGCGACGGCGGCTTTCATTTGCGCGACGATGGCTTCATCGCGCAATTCGATCCGATTGATCCGTTTGATGGGCCGGTTGATCTGGCGGTCGATCCGATCAGCGGCGACATCTACGTGGCGCGCTTCGATCCCGTCCAGCACAGCATCTCGACCGTGCATCATCACTTCATCTACCGCATTCACCGCACGGGCAGCGACGGCCAGCCGCTGATCGGCAGCGTGCGCCCGGCGGCGATCAAAGCCGGCTCTGCCGCCGTCACGGTCGTTATAACTGGCCGCCACCTGAAAACCGGCGCGGTCGTCGTCAACCTGACAGACAATACGACGCTGACGACGCGGCAGGGGACAGATCGCTTCGAGCTGCTTGCCGATTTGCCGGCGAGCGCCCTGACCGGCGAGCGCACGATCCAACTTGCGGTGCGCAATCCCGACGGCGGGCTGTCGAACGCGCAGCCCTTCGCGGTGACCAAAGGCGATCCCGACCCGCCGCCGGTCAAGTCGCCGCAGATCACCTCAATGGTGGTTTATAAGAAGAAGCCGAGTAATGTGTGGGCGACTATCCCCGCGGGTTCGAACCCAAAGAAGATTCGCATCCTGGTCACCGGCATGGATTTCGACAGCGGCGCGCAACTGCTGGTCAACGGCACGGCGCTGGCGCTCGACAGCGCCTCGACGACCGAGCTGGTGGGCCGCTTCACGCACGACATGCTGGCCGCGCCCGCCGAGCTGATGGTGCAGGTGAAGAATTCGACCGGCAAGCTGTCGAATACGGTTAAGGTGAGCGTCGTTCCTTGAAGAAGACCGGGAAGCGGTGGATCGAGCGGAAGCCGAGCGATTCGTAGAGCCGCAGCGCCGGCGCGTTGATGGCAGTGACGGCGAGCGTCGCGGTGTGAAAGCCATACTGCGTCAGCTCTTGAAGCGCGCTAACCATCAATCGCTGCCCCAGGCCCATCCGCTGATACGCGTGATGCACAGAGACCTGACCGATGTGGCCGACACGCGACGAGATGCGCGAAGCGATCAGCACGCCGGCCTGCCGCCGCGCCGCTCGCTGTATGGCAACGCGCGAAACGTGCGGCAGGAAATCGCCGCACCAGAGATGATCAGTCAGGATGGTCAGTAACTCCGCGCAGCCCGCTTCGGTCTTGTACTGGCTGTTGATGCGACTGTCTGTGCGGCCGCGGTAGGATTGGTGAATGACGCGCGCCGACTGCGAGAAATCGGCCTCCTGCCAGCCGCGAATCAAAACGTCTTCGGTTGAAGTCTGGGCCAGGTGCTGACCATAGATTGTCGAACCTGTCTGGTCGCTTGCCGCCTCGCTCAACTCCTTGATCATGTAGTAACGGTCAAAGCTTTCAAAGCCGCTCGCCGTCAACAGGTCGCTGACGCCGTCATTATCAATGTTGATGCACTGGCTCTCGATGCGCCGCAAGCGCGGGCCGCGCCCCAGCTCGTCGAGAATGGCGGCGACCAGTTGGCGGTCAACGCCGGCGCCGCGCCAATCCTTCGTGACATAAATATCACCAATCGAGCAGCGCAGGTCCTCCACAACGTAGTAAGCCAGGCCGACCGTGCGGCTGCCGCTCATCGCCACAAAGCCATCCAATTCGCCTTGACGAGCAACCTGCCGAACCATGCGACTCGGCCCCGTGTAATCCCAGCGCAGCAGGCTTAGCCACTCGCGGCACTGTTCCTCGAACAGCGCCTCAAGGCCATTGCGGTCGGCGTCCTGCATCGGCAGGATGCGCGCCTCTGTGTTGATGAGCGGAGCCGTTGCCATAAGTCCACTTTTGAGAAGAAGCCTGTGCGATTGCGGTTGCCTCGCCATCCGATTATAGATTCCGCGGGCGAACGGTGAAAGGCGCGGCGAAGAAGAAACGCATTACCTTGTCCCGGACATTCGGCCTACGCGAAGGACGGCGCGGGCGACGACTTCCGCCGCGATAGCGCCGACGGTCGTCACATCAGCGCGGGCGCTGCCGGTTGACAGCGCGAAGATGGTGTCACCGTCGAACATGGTGTGAATCGGTCGGATGGCGCGCGCCAGCCCGTCGTGCGCCATCGCCGCGACCTTACGCGCCTGCGCTTTGGTCAACGCCGCATCCGTGGCGACCACGGCGAGGGTTGTGTTCTGCATTACAGACAGCGGACTGGCCGGCGAACCGGCTGCGAGCGTGCGCTGCGTGTCGAGCCAGCCGCCACCGCGCGAGCGCGCCCCCGCGACAATGCCACCGCCGTCGGGGTCAACAATGTCGCCGAAGGCGTTGACGACGACGACGGCGCCGACCGTCGCGCCGTTTGCCACTCTCATCGAAGCCGTACCGATGCCGCCCGCCGACGCCATCGCCATGCCCAGAAGCTTACCGACCGTTGCCCCTGCGCCCGCGCCGACGCGGCCTTCTTCGACCGTTTCAGAGGTGGCGCGCTCGCAGGCTTCGTATCCCATGGCCGCGTTGGGCCGCACACGCGCGTCGCCTTCGGCGAGGTCGAAGATCACCGCGGCGGGCACAATCGGCACGCGCGCCACGCCCGTATCAAAGCCGATGTCGCGCGCTTCCAGCCAGCGAACAACCCCGCACGCGGCGTCCAGTCCAAAGACCGAGCCGCCCGTCAGCAGTATGGCGTGGACGCGCTCAACCAGATTTTCAGGGGCGAGCAGATCGGTCTCGCGCGTGCCGGGAGCAGCGCCGCGCACGTCTACGCCGGCGACCGCGCCTTCGGCTCCGCACAGCACGACGGTACAGCCTGTGCGCGCCGCCAGATTGTGCGTGTGACCGACGCTAAGGCCGGGCACGTCGATGATCGCGCCTGCGGGCTGAAGCGCCGTTTTGCGCGCCGCCTTGCGCCCTGCCGCGGTAGGTAATTTTTTCACCCGTGTTCTGTCCTGAGTCATTGGGTTCGTATGTTAGCCGACCGCAACCGCCTTTTCCACGCCGCTGCGCGCCTCCGGGTGGCGGCACGAGGGTTGCCCAGAAAGCGGCGGCGCGAGCCAATTGGGCAGGAGGTATGAGATGAGAAGACCCCGTGTGATAGGAATGATTACAGCGCTTGCGGCGCTGCTATCCTTCGTCGTCCTGCTCTGCATGGCGGCGCCGGCGCAAAATCGCAGTCACGCCGCCGGTCAGGGAAAAGGTTACGCCCCCACCCGTCATCAACCGGCCGCCGCGCGTGCGCGCGTGAGCGAGTTTGCGCCGCGCATCATTGGCCGCGCCAACAGCTTTATCGTCAGCGGTCGCATCGTCGCTTTGCGCGGCCAGCGGCTCGGCATCGAGACCGCCGGCGGCGAGCGCCTGGAGTTTCAATTGAGCGAGCAGACGACACTGATCGAAGGCAACGAGCTGGTCTCTATCGCGACGATGGATGACATCGCGCTCAGGCTCGCTGACCTGCGACTGGCCGATGAAGTCGAGGTCGTCGCCGAGCGCGCCGGCACGCGCAAGCTGGCGCACATCGTGACGCGCACGGCTCAGGGCCAGCCCGTGGCGCTGCGCTGATCGATATTGATGTGGCGCAAGCCAACCGGCTTGCGCCACGCAGAGATTTCCGACCGACGACTTCGTGGTATAATCGCGTCGCCAACGATTCGGCCACGGAGTCAAACTCATGCAACCCCCTCAATCTTTCTACTCCGGCATGCACGTCAAAGGCGGGCTGCTGCGCGCCCGCTTCCTGTTCATCGCCATGAACCAGGGACTCGAAGCCTGGGCCCGGATACTCGCCCGCCTGAGCGACGAAGACCACAAGGCGCTCAAAGAGATTGGCATAGACGACTGGTATCCGCTGCGCTTGCTCGACGCGCTGGATCGCGCCATTGCCGCGGAGCTGGGCGGGACCGCCGCGGAGATTTATGAAGACCTCGGCGCGTTCTCGGCGACCAGCAGCTTGTCGGGTCCGTACAGCAGCCTGCTCAACCCTGACATTCACAGCTTCCTGCAACAGTCGTCGCTGATCCATCACGCCTATCAGGATTTCGGCGAGGCCAGCTATGAGCCCTTGAGCGAGACCAGCGGTTTGCTGAAGATCGCTTATCAGCAAGCGCCGCCGCCGAGCTTCTGCGCCAGCGGCACGAGCTACTTTCGCCATGCCATCGAGCTGTGCGGCGCCAGCGCCGCGCACATCACGCACACGCGCTGCACATCGCGCGGCGACCGTTTGTGCGAGTTCTACATCACCTGGCAGGCGTGATGCGGTGCCGCTTATTTCCTGAACGTCTCGTAGCGGTCTTTGTAGGTGAGCGATAATCGGCCCAGACCTTTGGGCGCGGTGATCTTGACCTGTACGCGGTGCCATTGGATAGCGGCGCGGGCGTCGCTCGGATAGAAGCCGATAGAATACTGGTGGCGCAGTTCGAGCGCGATGCGCGTGCAGATGTCGAGAAAGCTCAAGCCATTGTCATAGCCCGGAACGAATGCGCGCCCGCCGGTCTGCTCGGCAATTCCCTCTAAGACGTTTTTGCCATAGCTCCACGGCCCGCCGATCTTGATGGCATAGATCTGTACGCCGGCTTCCTTGATCAGCCGGCGCAACTCGCCCTCGCTATAGCGGCTGTTGTTCTCTTCGCCGTCCGAGATAATCAACAGGGCGCGCTTCTGGTGACGGCCCTGCTGGACTTTTTCGACCCCGAGATAGACCGCGTCATAAAGCGCCGTCATGCCGCCGGGCTTGACCAATATCAAGCGACCCAGCACCTGGTCGGGCGAGGTGGTGAAGTCTTGTACTAGCTTTGCGTGATTGTTGAAGCCGACGAGAAAGAAATCGTCCTCTTCGTGCGAGGTTTCGATGAAGCGGCGCAGCGCCACCATAGAACTCTGAATGATGCCGCCCATTGAATTCGAGATGTCGAAGATGATGCCGATTGAGATGGGCGCGTCGGCTTCGGTGAAGTGCGCGATCTGTTGCTGCACCTTGTCGTCGTAGATCGTAAAATTCTCTTGCCGCAAACCGGTGACGACTCTGCCGAATGAATCGGCAACCGTGACTTTCAAGCTCACGAGGTCAGTAGACAACTTGAGCTGCTGGTCTTGCTTGCTCGGCGCGGTGGGTTGCTGAGGGGTTGCGGCGGTTGTGGTTTGGGTCTGCGCGCGGGCCGCGACGAGCGGCAAGCCGAATAGCATGACCGCGACCGACACCGGGAGCAGGCGGATGAATTTCGACTTCATAAAGGGACAACCTTTGCCTTGATCTGGCGAACACCCCTGTGCCGAATTCTAGCACCAAACTTTCCGAAGACAAGCGGCCAACGACTATTCGCCTGGAGCTCTGCCTGAAGGCGGGCCTTATGCGGCTCCCTTCATTTCGTTTGAAAAGTCAGCGGCGGCGCAGTTATGCTTCACCCGCCGCAACTCGATGCCTGCGCGGGAGAGGTTATGAGCGAAGACAAGCTGGCGCAGTTCGCGAATCAGAAATACATCAGCATGCAAACTTTCAAGCGCGACGGCACGCCCATCGCCACGCCCTTGTGGTTTGCCGAATCGGGCGACGAGCTGGTCGTTTACACGGCGGCCAATTCGGGCAAGGTCAAACGCCTGCGCAACAACCCTCACGTCCGCGTCGCCATCTGTGACGCGCGCGGCAACCTGAAAGGTGAATGGGTCGAAGCGGAAGCGCGCCGGCTCGACGCGGCGGAAGCGGCGCAGGCCAACCGCCTGATCACTGAGAAGTATGGCCTAATCAAGCGCGTCATGGATTTCTTCACACGGTTCAGCAAGTCGGCGCGCGCCACCTTCGCCATCCGCGTCCACTAGCGACAGGGGAATGATTGGCGCGGCGCTCGCCAAATCGATAAGGGGAATCCGTCATGAAAAGATCACTGCCAGGTCCGTGCGCGTTAGCCGCCATCGTGCTAACGGCGTGCGCGGCATTTTCGACCGCGGGAGGCAGCATGGCCATTCAAACGACGACGCACGCGGGCAACATCGAACGGCGCGACGCGCGGCTCGACAAACTGGTGCCGAAAGATGCCCGGCTTGAGAAGCTCGGCGACGGTTACACCTGGACGGAAGGCCCTGTGTGGAACCGTAAGGAAAACTACCTGCTGTTTTCCGACATTCCGGCCAATTCCATCATCAAGTGGAAGACCGGCGCGGGGATGAGCCTCTTCCTGAAGCCGAGCGGCTACACCGGCAGCGCGCCGTTCACGGGCCGCGAGCCGGGATCGAACGGCCTGACCTACGACGCCGCAGGCCATCTGGTGCTGTGCGAGCACGGCGACCGGCGCGTGGCGCGGCTCGAACGCGACGGCACCAAGACGACGCTCGCCGACCGTTACGAAGGCAAGCGATTGAACAGCCCGAACGACCTGGCGTTCAAATCGAACGGCGATCTCTACTTCACCGACCCGGCTTATGGCTTGCCCAAGACCTTTGACGATCCGCAGCGCGAGCTGTCGTTCTGCGGCGTCTATCGCTTGACCAAGAATGGCAAAGTGACATTGCTTACCAAAGAGCTGCAAGCGCCGAACGGCATCGCCTTCTCGCCGGACGAAAAGCGCCTGTACGTTTCGGACTCGGCGCAGGGCTTGTGGATGGTCTATGACGTGAAGCCCGATGGCACGCTTGCGGGCGGGCGCGTCTTCTTCGACGCCAAGCCCTGGACGCAGACGCGCAAGGGCGCGCCCGACGGCTTGAAGGTAGACCGCGACGGCAACCTGTTTGCGAGCGGCCCGGAAGGCATCTATGTTTTTGCGCCCGATGGCACACACCTCGGCACGATTGAAACCGCCGTGCCGACGGCCAACTGCGCCTGGGGCGATGATGGCGCGACGCTTTACATCACGGCGAACACGGCGGTCTACCGCATCCGCCTGACGACGAAAGGCGCGGGCTTTTGAGATTGACTTATGCCGACACGAGAAGAGTCCTGGGAGCTGTTGTGCGAATACACGAAAGGCGAGTCGCTGCGCAAGCACGCGCTCGCCGTCGAAGCCGTGATGCGCGCTTATGCCCGTAAGCTCGCCGCCGACGAAGACCTCTGGGGCATGGTCGGCTTGCTGCACGATTTCGATTACGAGATGTACCCTGAGCCGCCCGACCACCCGCTCAAAGGCTCGGAGATTCTTGCCGCGCGCGGCTATAGCGACGAGATACGCCGCGCCATCCTCGGCCATGCCAATTACACCAAGGTGGCGCGCGACACGCTGCTGGCGCGCGGCCTTTATGCCTGCGACGAGTTGACGGGCTTTGTGATCGCCGCGGCGCTGGTGCGCCCGAACGGCATCTGGGACATGGAATCGAAGTCTGTGAAGAAGAAGCTCAAAGACAAGGCCTTTGCGCGTACAGTCAACCGCGACGAAGTCTACGAAGGCGCGCAAGAATTCGAGGTTGACCTCGGCGAGCATATCGATTTTATCATCGCTGCCTTGCGCCAGGTCGCCGGCGACGTGGGGTTGAAACCGAGCGCATGAGAAGGCAAAAGGCAAAAGGCAAAAGGCAAAAGGCAAAAGTGGTCGTCGCGGCGGATGGTTCAGCGTTGTTACGACGCTACGGGTTGCCGCTTCGATTTGCACGCCTTGTCGAGAGCTTGTTAATTTTTGCCTTTTGCCTTTTGCCTTTTGCCGCCGCGCGCGTCAGCGCATCCCACGCCATATTTTGCCTTGCGGCACAGCCGCAGGCACTGGCGCCGCGCGATACGGTGCCGCGCGAGCGAGCGCGGCTGGCGTCAGAGGCGGCGCGGCGCGGCGCAATGTTGCGCCACGAGTGGAATCTCGACGCCGCCGAAGCCGCGTTCCGTGAAGCGATCAAGCTCGATGCGGCGAACCTTGAAGCGCATCTCGGCCTCAGCCGCATTGCGCGGGCGCGGTTCGATTACGCGGCGGCGCTCGCGTGGCTCGATCAAGCGAAGGCGGCGGGCGCTCGCTCGGCGGATTGGCTGGCGGAGTACGGCACGATTTACCTGACGGCGGAAGATGCGGCGCGCGCCGGAGCTTACTTTGACCGGGCGCTGGCGCTCGACGCGGCGCATGCCGCCGCCATCACCGGGAGCGCCGGCGTTGATCTATTAGAGCGCAATCCGCAAAGCGCCGAAGCGCGTTTGCGCCGTCTGCTCGCCGATCACCCTGATGACCATCGCGCGCGGGCGATGCTGGCGCGTGTGCTGATCGAAAGCAATCGCAACGATGAAGCCGAGGCGGAGGCCGAGCGCGCCGCGGCGCTCGACGAGTACGACACGGAAGCGCTCGGCGCGCTCGGCTTCGTCAAAGCCACACGGCGCGAGCCCGAAGCGGTTCGCCAACTGGCGCGGCGCGTTCTCAGGCTCGATCCTTTGAACGTCAGCGCCCGCCGCTTGCTGTCGCAGTATGTCGATGGCCGCGCCGGCTTGCAGCAAGAAGTCGTGAGCGAAGCGCGCCTGCATGCCGAGCGCGCCCAGGCGCTGAAGCGCGCAGGCCGCGCGCCGCAAGCCATCTCCGAATTTGAAGCCGCCCTGCGCATCCAGCCGCGTTACTACCGCGCGCTGATCGGACTGGGCGACATCTGGCTGCGCGACGGCGATTACGAGCGTGCCGCGACCGCCGCGCGTATGGCGCTGGCCGTAGACGGCGAGGGCGCGGCGGCGCATCTGGAGCTGGCCTATGCCAATCGCGGCTTGCAAGAGCGGGCGCGCATCGAGATCGGCGGCGAAGATTATGCGGCGAAGTTTTATCAGCGCCCGCCGCCGCCGACTTACGCGCTGACGCGAGTCATCTTTCCGAATTACCAGGGACTGACGCGCCGCCAGCAACAGGTGATCGATTGGGCGGTGGCGCCGCTGGCGGAGTACCTGCCGGCGCTCGCTCGCAGCCGCGCCCGCCATTACCTGCTGGCCTTTGACGAAACCGTAAGCGACATGGGTGACTTTGACGACATCGCCGCCGAGAAGACCTTCGATGGCCGTTATTATGCCAGCCTGCGCGGCGTCGGCGGGCGCGTGGCGGTGAGCGGGCTTGAGTATATCGAGATGGCCAGCGGCGGCGGCTTTCACACCATCGCGCACGAGTTCGCGCATCAGGTGCATATGACGGCGCTCGGCAAAGCCGACGTGCTAATGATCCGCCGTCTTTATGAGCAGGCGAAAGCCGCGGGCCGCGCGCTTGACTATTATGCGGCGGCCAACGAATATGAGTACTTTGCGCAAGGCTACGAAGCGTTCATCAGCGACGACAAGCGGCCTTCGGCGGGAGTGACGGCGCGGCACACACGGCGCGAGTTGGAAGCGCGCGACCCGCAACTTTATGGCTTCCTCATAAAACTGACGAAGCGTTAGCGCCCGTAGCTTGGTGTGCGGATTTGGATGTTGGATAGGCGACAAGTGAAATGCCCGGCTCCGAGTTGTAAAACTTATGCGTTTGCACGGCAAGTAGGCCCGGTTGTGGTCGTCTTTGCTTGACAAAAAAACAGAGCGCGTGCGACGATGAAGTTGGAGCTTTTCCCGTTCGCCAAAGGTCAGCAACTCCTGCTGCTGCGCAAGCATCCCAGAGTTGCGCCGATTCAACAAATCAATTCGGTAGAGTATCTCGATTCGAGCTTGCTCGGAGGAAAACAGCAAGGAGGAGTATCGTCTAATGAAAAAAATCATCGCCACCGCCGCGGTCCTCACGTTTCTGCTGGCGCTCGCTGCGCCGCTGACTTTTGCTCAAGACAGCAGCGCCAAGCCCGCTGCGCAGGATGCTGCGGCTCAGGAAGCCGCGACCTATAAAACATGGTATGACCTGAATAATGCCAAAGATTATCCAAAGGCTCTGGAAGCGGCGCAGGCATATCTGGAAAAGTATCCCAATGGCCAGTACGCGGCTTATCTGAAGAAGTGGATGCCGCAGGCGCGCGCCACGATGCTGGGCGAAGCGGTGAAGGCCAAAAACCTCGCCGAGATTGATCGCCTCGGCAAAGAGATCATGGCGGCAGACCCCGATAATCTCGACTTTGCGCTCTTTCTCGCCAGCCAGTTGCGCACCCTCGACACCAATTTCCAGTACGTGCCGGACACCACGCAGTTCACGCAGACCTCGATCCGCTTGATCGAAGCCGGCAAGGCGCCGACCAATTCTCCGAGCTTCAAGAAGAGCGAGACGCTCGGCTATCTGCACGACACGCTGGCGACGATTGACGAGCACAACAAAGAGACTGACAAGGCGCTTGAGCACTACATGCACGCCGCGATGAATGACCCGATGAATGCGCGCTACTTCTTCAACTGTGGCCGCTTGCATCAGGGACGCTACGCGGTGGCGGCGGCTGACTATCAGAAGCTTCCAGAGGCCGACCGCACGGCGGCCGAGCCGAAGCCCGAGGTCAAAGCGGCGCTCGATAAAGTCAATGCCGAAGCCGATGGCGTCATCAATTGCTGGGCGCGCTTCATGGGCCTGCCGAAGAATGATTACCCGGCGGACGTCAAGCAGAAGGTCATGACGGCGCTCACCGATCTCTACAAGTATCGCAACAACGGCTCGGATGCGGGCCTGAGCAAGCTGATTGACGATAACAAGACCAGCCCGACGCCGGTGAAGATGACGCCGCCTGTCGAGAAGCCGCAAGCCGCTGCCGATCAAAAGCCGGCTGACGTGACGGCTCCGAAGCCCGGTGCGACCCAGCCCGCGGCGGCGGCTAGGCCGGTCACCAAGAAACCGAGAATGTAAAGCGACTCATCAGGCGATTTGAGAAAGCCAGCCCTCACCCGGCTGGCTTTTTCATTTGCCCGGCCGGTCGGCCACTGCGCCAGTTCTTCAGTGAAGCGCCCGTCGTTGTATGGTATAGTTGGAATTCACAGGCGCGTATGATTTCACTCGACCGTGAAAAGTTGCTTTCCGAGCTTGAACAGGAGATCGGTTATTCATTCCGCTCGCGGGCCTTGCTCGACCGCTCGCTGACCCACCGCTCATTTGCCAACGAGCGCGCCGCGCAGAACTGCCAGCACAACGAGGCGATGGAATTCCTCGGCGACGCGGTGCTCGGCTTTGTCGTCAGCGCCTGGCTGCTGGAACGCTTTCCGCAGCTTTCCGAAGGCAAGCTCTCGAAGATGAAAGCCTATCTGGTCAGTGAAGCCAGCCTGGTCGAGTTGGCCGAAGCCATTGACCTGGGGCGCTTCATCCTGCTCAACCGCGGCGAAGAGAAGACCGGCGGGCGGCACAAGCGGGCGCTGCTCGCAGACGCCTACGAGGCGCTGATCGGCGTCATCTACATTGATGGCGGGATTGCGACCGCCGAGCGCTTTTTGCGTCGCGAGCTCGGCGCTAAGGTGAGCGGCATAGACCCGTCAGCCATGATCGGCACGGATTTCAAATCGGCGCTGCAAGAATATCTGCAAGCCGCCGGCGGCCCCGGCCCCGAGTACGCCGTCGTTGATGTGCTAGGCCCTGACCATCGCCGCACCTTCTGCATCGAATTGCGCGTCGGCGGGCGCGGCATCACGCGCTCGGAAGGGCCTTCGATCAAGCTGGCGCAACAGGAAGCGGCGCGACGGGCGCTGGAAACTCCTGAGGCGCTCGCCGAAGCCATCACCGCTTATCAGGAACGCCGCGCCGCCAGAAACAATCGCCACGCCGCTGAAACCGCGCCGCCAGTCGAGTCAGTCGAGGCGGCAACTGCCGACCCGCCGCACGCGATAGATGACGATAATCCCTTTCTGGCCATCGTCGAAGAGCTGGAAGCGGCGCAGAACGGACAGGGCGCGAATGGCGCGTCAGCGCCGCCCACTGAGCCGGCAACTGGCGCGTCGGTAGAGTCAGCGGCTAACATAGAGACTGCGGCTGACGACGAGGCGGATACCGGGCGCACGGTCGCGACCGACGCTTGAACTTCATATCAGGAGTAGCCAGCAATTATCATGAGCGACGAATTGGATTTGCGAACCGAAGAGCAGACGCCGCCGGCAACCGCCGCGGACGAAGTTGTAACCGAGCGCCGCGAATTGCCGCCGCCCGCCGTGCGCACCGTCGAAGCCGACCCCAAGCGCCCGCTGCACGAAGCGCCGTTTAAGAAGAGCCTCGTGCGCGAATACTTTGAGAGCGCCGTGGTGACGCTGATTATGGCGCTGTTCGGTATGACCTTCATTGTGCAGGCGGTCAAGGTGCCGACCGGCTCGATGAAGAACACCATCGTCATTCAAGACCACCTGCTGGTCAACAAGTTCATCTTCGGGCCGCACGATTATCTCAGCCTGCCGCTCTTCCCGCAGCGCACCATACGGCGCGGCGATGTCATCGTCTTCAAGTTCCCGAAAGACCCGCAGACCAACTTCGTCAAGCGAGTGATCGGCCTACCCGGCGAAACCATCGAGTACAAGCAAGGCAAGGTATTCATCAACGGGCAGGAATTACCCGAGCATCAAGTCTACGTGAAATCGCAAGTTCCCGAAGACCTCAAAGACCTCGAAACCACCAAAGACCCCGGCCCGTATCAGGGCGCGCAATGGACCGTCTATCTGTACGAAGACGAACACAGCGTCGCCACGACTATCTATAACGAGAGCGGCGACTACGCCGTGCATCAGCCGTTCAAGATTCCCATGAAAGGCGACACGCTGCCGGAAGAGATTAAGAACAGCGCGGAACTGGCGCGCATCTACGACGCCGACGGTGATGGGCGCTATGACAGCGATCAATACTTCTGCATGGGCGACAACCGCGACAACAGCCTCGACAGTCGCTTCTGGGGCACGGTGCCGCGCGATCAAGTCGTCGGCCATGCGATGTTCGTCTACTGGTCCATTGACCGCAGCACCAACGACGGCAACTTCCTGACGCGAACGCGCTGGTCGCGCACCGGCAAACTCATCAAGTGAATTTTAGATTTTGGATTTTGGATTTTGGATTGCCAGAGAACTTGAACAATGCGGTGTTTTCTTTCCCCAATCTAAAATCCAAAATCTAAAATCCAAAATCTCCTCATGTCTTCTGACGCCGAATCACCCGCAACCTCTGCGACCGCGCCGGCGGGCGAAGGCGAGCGGCGGCTCATCGAGCTGCGCGGGCGCATCAGTGATATTGGTTACGAAATCGATTCCGCCAAAGCGGTGAGCGGGATGCTCATGGGTGGCGGCGTGTTTCTGCTGCTGCTGGGTTTGCTTGCGGCTTACGACCTGTTCAATGGCAAGGCCGGCATTTATGCGCCGCTTGGCATCACCCGCGAGATGCTGAAATGGATTGCCATAGGCGGTGGCGGCCTGGGCGCTGCGGCTATCTTGAAAGCCGTGATGGGCCGTGGGCGCGACCGCGCGCGCGAAGCCGAGCTTGCGGAGCTTACAGAAGAATATGCCCGCCTCAAAGAGCGCCACGCGCCGCTTGCGCCCGAACAAGATTGACCCTCAGGCTACGACTACACAGAATAAGGCTTGATGCGAAAAAGGGCGCACCTCATCGGGCACGCCCTTAATCATTATCTACAGAAGAAATTCTCGTCCACTCCGTCGCGTCGCGTTACTTCATATGGGTCAGGTAGCGGTCGTTTTTCGAGACCACCGAAATAATCCGCCAGCCGTCTTCACCCGGTATCGTCCAGCCGCGAATCACCGGATCAGCCGTGTTGCCCGATTCGTCCATGTCGAGCAGCATGCGCGTCTTTGACGGATAATTCGTGGCGTTGTACTCGATGCGCGTCGTGCGGATCATCGCCACAGGACTGTGCGTCATGTCCTCGGCGTACAGCGCGAATTGATTCGGATCAGCCATGCTGACCTGGTAAAGCACGTAACGGCCAGGCGACAGCATGTAATCGCCCATTCTGAGCTTGTAGGCGACATTAATCGTGTAATTCACGCGCCGCTGCGCCGGCCCTTGAGCCAGAGCAAATGAGCTGACCAGCGTCAGCACGGCCAGCGCCGCTAGAACGCTCTTCTTGATTTGGTTCATTTCCTCTCCCTCCTTGCTCGAACTATCAGTGCACTTGTTGAAAAGGCAATGCACGTGCCAGCCGCAAGCGGCGTTTTACGGCCTTTTTTCGACGTTTTTTCGGCCCGGTGTCGGTTTTATGTGCAGCCGCGCCTGATCGGATGACGAACGTTGAAAGAGAGACGCGGGGAAAGAGAGACGCGGTGACGCGGGGACTCGGGGACGCGGGAAAGAAAAGCAATCTGTCAGCCTCTGTATTCTTCCCTCGCCGCGTCACCGCGTCGGCTTTTTCCCTCGCCCGTCGCCGCGTCACCTCGGCCCCCGCGTCGTCTTTTAGCTGGACGGCGGCGCGCTTCTCTTCTATGCTGATCGAGTGTGCCCACCTGAAATGACGGGGAACACCGGCAGTGGGACTTACGGCAATCTATCTCGGTCATACCACCTGGAAAGAGCTTCTCGGCCATCGCCACCGCATCACCGACATGGAGCGCGCGCTGGCCGACAGCGTTTCGCATGGCGAAGCTCAGGGTGTGGCGGCGCTGCGCTTTGATCTGGACGAGCGCAACCATCGGCTCGCCATCGAAGCCGGACTGGGCGCAACGCCCGGATACGCCGAGCCCGGTGAAGCCGCAGCCCGTCGCGCATTTGAGATCAGTCTTACAAAACTCGCGGGCGGCATTGAACGGCTGGGCGCCGACTTTCACCCGCTGCTCGGCGACGCGATGTGGCGCGCCGAGATGCGCGCCCCGGCGATGCGTGACACGCTGCGCGAGATTCGCCTGCCGGAGTTCGAGCGCGAGGCGCGCGCCTTTCGCCAGCGCGCCGAAACCGCTTACCTGAACGGCTGGCACGACGAAGCCCTCAATGATTTTCTCGAAGCCGAGAAGCGCAACTATCCCGACTTTGCCGTGCTCCGCTCAATCGCCAGCCTGTCGCTTTATCACCGCCACGATTTGCCGCGCGCCCGCGAGTACTTTCAGAAAGCCGCCCGTTATGCGCGCGCTTGCGACATGCGGCAGGCGGCAGAGGCGCACTACTTCGCTGCCATCGTCGAAGCCATCGAGCGGCGCTTCGGTGAAGCCCGCGAGCATCTCGACGAAGCCGTCGCGCTCAACCCGCGACTCGCCGACGCCTACTATCAACGCGCCTGCCTGGCGGCGGTGAGCAATGATGCCGGCGCGGCGGTCAGTAGCCTCGAAGCCGCCATCGGTATGGATGCCCGCTACTACGAACGCGCCAGGCACGAGGCGGCCTTTGACAGCGTGCGCGCCGAAGCGCGGTTGTTGCTGGCAAACCTGATGGAGCCGGTCGCCGAAAAGATCGCCGCCATCAAGCGCGATGCCGAGTTGCTCAAGCGCTATGTCGTCGTCAAGCCTGAGCGGCAGCAGATCGATACGGTCTTTGAGAGCGTCGAGTCACAGCTTGAATCGGCCAGCTCTTATCCGGCAGGCATCGAGCTGCTGGAACACCTGGAAGAGATGCAACAGGAGCTGCGCGGCATTTATGATCTGTTTTACAAACAATATGAGATGGACGCGCGCGATTATGCGCGCTCAATTGCCATCAGTCCCGATGGCCGCTGGCTGGCGACCGGCTTTCTCTACGAAGGCATTCGCGTTTGGGAAGTCGACACAGGGCTGCCCGTGCAAACCCTGAAAGGCCATGCGGCGAGCATTAACTCAATCGCGTTTAGCCCCGAAGGGGCGCTGTTGGCTTCGGGGAGCCGCGACCGCTCGATCAAGTTGTGGGACGCGCAGAGCGGCGTTGAGGTGCGCGAGCTGCGCGGCCACGACGGCGAAGTCACTGCCGTCACCTTCAGCCCTGACGGGCAGTGGCTGGCGTCGGCAAGCTCTGATCGCACGGTGCGGCTCTGGCGCGTCGTCACCGGTCGCGAAGTCGAAGTCATGACCGGCCACACGCGCGCCGTCACGGCCGCCGCCTTCAGCCCCGATGGGCGCTGGATCGCATCGGGCGGCATCGATAAGACGATTAAGTTATGGGACGCCTCGACGGGCGAAGCGGTGCGGACGTTCAACGGGCACAAGGAAGGCGTGGCGGCGCTCGCCTTCAGCCCGGACGGCCGCTGGCTGGCCTCGGGCGGCGAAGACCATCTGGCAAAAATCTGGGAGGTCGAAACCGGCCGCGAAGTCCAGTCGCTCGCCGGCCACGTCAACGATGTGACTTCTATCGCCTTCAGTCCCGATGGTGAGCTGGTGGCGGGCGGCAGCCTTGGGCAGACGGTGCGCATCTGGCGCTGGCAGACCGCGCGCGTCGTCAAGACGCTCTGGTTCCGCGAGATCAGCTGGCATCCGGTGGTTTTCAGTCCCAAAGGTCAATGGCTGGCGCTGGCGAGCCGCGACGTGCAGTTGTGGCTGAAAGCGATTCTGACCGAAGAGCAGTATAAGGAGGTCAAGGCCGGCGAGATGCGGGCGCTGGCCCTGCGCCACGAGATGGAAGAGATGTCGCGCGAGCTTGCCGAATCCAAACGTCTGGAGCGCGACGAGGCGACCCGCGAAATCCTCCGCCTGCAACGCCGCGCCGCCGGCGAGTGCGAAGTCTGCGGCGCGCGCCTGGAACTGGTGCGCCGGTTGACGCGCCGCCCGCGCTGCAAGGCGCACCGCATGTTTCCCGCCCTGCGCCAGCTTCCCCCGCTCGGCGGGAAGTAAAGTAAAAAGGGCAACCGCTCAAGCCACGCGATTGCCCCGCCTCACCTGACATGATCCGCGATTAAATGTAAGCGCGCTCCTTCTGACGAATGGCGCGATAGCGCGCAAAGGCGCGGCGCTCGTCTTCGAGCCCAAGCATGCTGCGCAGCGAGCTGCCTCTGAAGGTGTGCGCGAACATTCGCGGCCCATTCTTGATGACGAATAGAGGATTGTGCGCGAAGGCCGCGGGCATATGGCGCACCTTCATCCAGCGCTCGGCACGCCAGCGCATGAACTCGGCCTCTTCGGCGGAAACATGCTCGGTCTTCACCACCGCCGTCGTGCCGTCGTACTCTTCCAGGCGCTCGTTGATGATCAGGTTGCGGTTGCGAAAGTCTACCGTCATCGGCGTGCGCGGATATGGCGTCGGGTGCTGAATGTAGGGCCAGTCCACATAGCGCCGAGCGAAGGTCAGATTTGCTTCAATCGATTCGCGGGTGTCGTCCGGGTTGCCGACGATCAAGCCGCCGACGACAAACATCTTGTTCCGGCGAATGTATTCGATGGCTTTCATGGTCGCGTTGCCGGCTTTCTTGCCGCCTTCGCGCTGCGTGTTCTTCGAGCTGGCGCGCAGGAATTCGAGGTCGCCTTCGAGTATATTTTCGATGCCGAGAAAGACGTAACGAAAGCCCGCCCGCCGCATCAACGGCGCCAGCGTCTCGCCGTGGTTGGCGATGGCCGAAGTCATCGCCTGCACCGTGTAATCAATCGTGTTCAATCCCGCCTCGATGATCGCCTGACAGAGCGCCTCGAAGCGTTTGACGTTCAGCGTGATGTTGTCGTCAACGATGAAGATGGCGCGCGCGCCGTGGTCGTAAGCGTCGCGGATGTCGGCGATGACGCGGTCGAACGAGTAGGTGTGAAAGTTGCGCCCGCGCATCTCGATGATCGAACAGAAGCTGCAATCAAAGGTGCAGCCGCGTGAAGTCTCGATAACGTCCACCTGCCGGCCAAGTATGGTGTAGCCGCTCAAGACCCGCGCCCGGCGATTCGGCAGGCGAATCTCGCTGCTCTCCAGCTTGCTCACGGCGCGCTCGGGATTGTGATAGAAACGCTCGCCGCTGCGGTACGACAGGCCGGCGATGTGATCAAAGCCGCTCTCGTTCT
Source organism: Blastocatellia bacterium (assembly GCA_035275065.1). Classification (NCBI taxonomy): domain Bacteria; kingdom Pseudomonadati; phylum Acidobacteriota; class Blastocatellia; species Blastocatellia bacterium. The sequence continues at coordinate 17,177 of DATENM010000148.1, read as the reverse complement.
CCATTGCGCGCAGCAACTCGCGAAAGGTGATCTCGCCTTCGCCGCGCACGATGAAGTCGACGCGGCCCGCCTCGCCCTCTGTGTAAGCCTCTGCCGCAAGGCTCGGATCATAACCGCCGACCGCCACCCGCACGTCGGGCTTGAGCCCGCGAATCAGGTCGATGATCTTCATTGCGGTCTTGCGCTGAAAGGTCATCACCGACAGCCCGACGACGTCCGGTTGATGCTCGGCGACCAGGCGCTCGACGGTTTCGCGGACACGGTCTTGCGCCAGGATCAGGTCGGCGATGGCGACCCGGTGGTGCGGGTCAACGTTGCCTGCAAGCGAGGCCAGCGCGCCGTTCGGCATGCGGATGGCAACCGAAGGCATGTGCTCGAACGAATCGGGCATCGATAGCAAGAGGATGTTCATCGCGGGCGCTCCTTTCCGCAGCCGTGTGAGAGCCGATCCCACATTCGACGTGCAGCAGTTTATGTGAGCCACCGCGCAGATGCAAACCGGCAGGCCCCGATTGTCGCCGTCTCGCCAAGTGTGATAGAACCATAGAGGGGAAGTATTCAGTATTCAGAAGTCAGAAGTCAGAACGAAAGCAGAGGCGCAGCAAGTGTACTCACTGCCGCCGACTTCCTTGTTCATTCTGACTCCTGACTCCTGACTCCTGACTTCCTCTCAAGCATTTCATTCCAAGGAGCAAAGCAGTTGTTTAGAAGATCGCTTTTCGCAATTTTACTGACCGTTATTTTACTGGTCGCGGCGCTTGGGCAAGGGCTGACGAGGCCGCAGCCGGCGACGCTCGACGAACGATTGGGCACCGATGACGGCTTCGCGCTGGCCATCTTGATCACCAGCAACATGCGCGGCAACCTGGAGACCTGTGACTGTAATCTGCCGCGCGGCGGGTTGGCGCGGCGCATCGGCTATCTCAACGCCTTCAAGGAAAAGTTCAAGGACGTGCCGGTGCTGCAAGTCGAGGCCGGGCAGTTCTGGTACACGTCCTCAAATGACCGCCTCGTCTCGCTGCAAAACGAGCAGGTGACGCGCGCCTATGACCGCTGGCCGGTGGATGTCGTCAACCTGAGCCGCAACGACCTGGCGCAAGCCGAGCGTTTGCTGGCGAAAGACGGCTTGAGCGAACGCATGGCGCAGTTTCCGATGCTCAAAAACTTGATCTCGGCCAACAGCAATTATGATGACAATATCGCGCCGCCGGCGCCTTTTCTGATTAAGGAAGTTCGCAGCCCACGGCTGACGGGCAAGCGGGCTAAGCTGCGCATCGGCTTCGTCGGTTTGACCGAACCCTATCGCACGAGCGACGGCATCGCCGATGCGACGGTGAAGAATATGTATGAAGCGGCGCGGCGCGTCGTCCCCATCGCGCGCAAACAATGTGATGTGCTGGTGATCGTCGCCCATGCAGAGTTGGCCGGAGCCATGAAGCTGGCGAGCGAAAACCCGGAAGCCGACGTGGTGATTGCCGGCAACGCCGAAGGTCTGTTCAACACTCGCCAGGTCGGCAAAACGCTGGTCGTGCCGACAACGCCGGGCAACATTCAAGCCAGCGACCTGCGGGTGTATGTGGACAAAGAGGGGCATGTCAGTTTCAAGTATATCGCCACCGATCTCGACTCGGTAGTGCCCTCGGACGCCGAGGCCAAAGCCTATGTGCAGGCGGCGCGGCTAGAGCGCGAGCGCGCCCGCTACAACCAATGAAGTGACAAGTGACAAGTGACAAGTGACAAGTAGAAACAAAGGGGACTCCCTCTTGTCACTCGTCACTTGTCACTTGTCACTCTCTTCGGAGCGGCTATGCAAGATTTCGACTCCCAGATCAGTTTTCGAGGCGGCCCGCCCGTGCCGGTCAAGTACTGGACGTTTACGGTTGACGACTACAGGCGCATGCTCGAAGCCGGCATTCTCACAGAAGACGACCGCATCGAGTTGCTCGATGGGGAGATTATCGAAATGAGTCCTATCGGTGATGCTCATGCTGGATGTGTGATTCGGCTGACCATGCTCTTTACACGTCTTGTCGGTCTTGCTGCATTCGTCAGTGTACAGAACCCGATTCGGCTAGATGATTACTCCGAGCCGCAGCCTGACCTGGCGCTGCTCAAACCGCGCGCCGATTTTTATGCTCAGGCCAAGCCGACACCGGCAGACGTGCTGTTGATTGTCGAAGTCGCGGACTCGTCCGTGCAGTTTGATCGCACCGTCAAGGTGCCGCTCTACGCGCGCGCGCTGATCCCGGTTGTATGGCTGATTGATTTGAATGCCGATGCGATTGAAGTCTACTCGCAGCCGGCAGCGGGCGCATATCAGCAGATTCAAGTGATGCGTCGCGGCGACCGTTTAACCATTGACTCCCCCTCCGGCCTCGTTATCATGACGGACGACTTGCTCGGCTGAAGTCAGGTTTAGCCCGGAAGCACGCGTTTGCCAGCACTATTTCGGTAAGCTATCATCAATTCTTAGTTGACTCTCTAAATCAACACCGGAGGAATCAATGAGTAAACCGTCTGCGAGAGCCATCCTACCTGTCGAGCCGAAGGAGGTCATCTGGAATCCCTCGGCTGAGCGGCTTCGTGAATTGACCGAAGCCATGCCCAACACCCGCGTCACGCGCTATCACAACACCAATACCCAGACCCGCGTTGACGCGCGCTCAAAGCTATCCACCTACGTCGTCAGCGACGCGCCCGAACGGCACGACTCGCAGACCATCACGCGCGCCGAGTACGAGCGCATTGCCCGCTTGCAGAACGATTACATCCGCAATTGCGAGATGATCGTCGTTGACGGCTTCATCGGCAACGACCCGGACTTCCGCGTTGCCGCGCGCCTGATTATCGAGCGCTCGAACGCCAACGTCGCCGCCATGCAGAAGCATCTCTATTACCCGGCGAGCGATGCCGAGCTTGACAGCTTCGAGCCGCGTTTGACCGTCATCTACACGCCCAACCTGGTGATGCGCGGCTACCCGGCGGATCGTTTGATCGCCGTTGATCTCGACCATGGCGTCACCCGCGTCTTCAACAGCGATTACTTCGGCGAGTCGAAGAAGGGCGGCCTGCGCATGTGGAATCAACTCGTCTATGATCGCGGCGGGCTGGCGCTGCATGCCGGCTGCAAAGTGATTCCGGTCGGTGACAACAATCGCGTCGGCCTGATTATCGGCCTGTCGGGCACCGGCAAGACGACGACCACCTTCACCAAGCAGAATAACTCTTCGCCGGTTCAGGACGACTTCGTCGCGCTGATGCCGGGCGGCAAGATTTACGCCACCGAGAATGGCTGCTTCGCCAAAACCTTCGGCCTCAACGAACGCGACGAGCCGACGATTTACCATGCGGTGACGACGCCGCACGCCTATCTTGAGAACGTCTCGCAGGATGCTGACGGCGAGCTGGATTTTTATAATACGAGTTACACGCAGAACGGTCGCGCCGTCGTCCGCATGGCCGATATCGCCGGGGCGATGGACGCGCGCGAAATCAAGTCGGCGGATTTCTTGTTGATCCTCAACCGCAACGACAACATCATTCCCGGCGTCGCCCGACTCAACCGCCATCAGGCGGCGGCTTACTTTATGCTCGGCGAAACGCGCGGCACTTCGGCAGGCGGCGCGGCAGAGGCCGGCAAGTTCCTGCGCGTCCCCGGCACCAACCCCTTCTTCCCGCTCAAGCACGCCCAGCAGGGCAACCGCTTCTGGGAGCTGTTAGAGTCGTCGCCGATGGACATCTACCTGATGAACACGGGCCGCGTCGGCGGCGGCGATGCCGACGAGCGCTCGAAGAAAGTCCGCATCCACCACTCGTCGGCCATCGTCAAAGCCATTGCCGAAGGCACGATTGAATGGCAGGACGACGCCGACTTCGGCTATCAAGTGGCAAAGAGCGTGCCCGGCCTCGAAGGCGAAGACATGGACGTCTTGCAACCGCGCCGCCTCTATGAAGCTCAGGGCCGCGCCGACGAATACCGGCAGATCGTCGAGCGCTTGAAGAATGAGCGCCGCGAGTACATGCAGAAGTGGGAAGGCTTGAACCCGGAGATTGCCGCGGCGGTCGGCTAACCGCGCGGTCAAAGCATTACCTGACTGATTGCCTGGGGGCGGGAAGAAACATCCCGCCCCTGTTTTGCGTTTGTATGGTGACTTGTAGCGCAATCTGTTAGATTGCGCCTTAGCTCGCGCAATCTAACAGATTGCGCTACATCGATAAAATCAGGAGTGACTTTTATGCGAGAGATCAACCGGCGGCTCATGGCCGTTATCGCGCTTTGCCTGATGCTTGCGGCGACCGCCGCGGCGCAGACGAAAGCGGCAAGCGATGACCTGCAACTGAAAGCCGACGAGCGTCTGAACGCCGCCGTCAAAGCCAATCAATTCAGCGGCGCGGTCTTTGTCGCCCGCGACGGGCGCGTGCTGCTCAGCAAAGGCTATGGCATGGCGAATCTCGAAGACGAGGTGCCAAATACGCCGCAGACCAAGTTCCGCCTCGGCTCGATCACCAAGCAGTTCACCGCCACCGCCATCATGATGTTGCAGGAGCAAGGCAAGTTGAGCGTGCAGGATTCAATCTGTAAATATGTCGCCGACTGTCCCGCCGTCTGGCAACCCGTCACGCTGCATCACCTGCTCTCGCATACCGGCGGCGTGCCGAACTTCACGAGCTTCCCCGACTACCAGAAAACCATGTCGCTGCCGACGACCGTCGAGGCGCTGGTCGGGCGCTTCAAAGATAAGCCGCTCGATTTTCAGCCCGGCGAGAAATGGAGCTACAGCAATTCAGGGTATGTGCTGCTTGGGCATGTGATCGAGAAAGTATCGGGCAAGTCGTATGAAGCGTTCCTGCAAGAGAACATCTTCACGCCGCTGGGCATGAAAAATACCGGCTACGACCACAACGCCCAGGTCTTGCCGCGCCGCGCCGCCGGGTACATGCCGCAGGGCGGCACGATGATGAATGCGCGATACCTCGACATGACGATTCCGTTTTCGGCGGGCGCATTGTACTCGACGGTCGAAGACCTCTACCTGTGGGATCAGGCGCTCTATACCGAAAAGCTGATTTCAAAAAAGTCGCTCGACTTGATGTTCACGCCGGTCAAGAACAATTATGGCTACGGCTGGGGGATGGGCAATCAACGGGGTCTCAAGGTGATCGCGCACAGCGGCGGCATTGATGGCTTCGTGACCTTCATTGCGCGCTATCCCGATGTCAAAGCGGTCGTCATCGTGCTGTGCAATAACCAGCGCGCCAACCCGCAAGCCGTGGCCAACGACCTGGCAAAGCTGGCGCTGGCGGACAAGATGACGCCGGCAACAGATGAGAAAGCGAATTCGACCAAGCAGTGACGCGCGCCGACAAGCCATCAAAACCCAAGCTTGCTGGCGCGCAGCATGGTCGCCGCGTCGACTAAACTCTTCAGCGGCACGTCGCCGGAAAACGTCTTGTCGAAGCGCTTCTCGATGACGAACAGCGGCAGCGTGAAGGCGGTGTCGAGATCGAATTTCAAGCGCCCGCTGTTCCTGAACGCCGACCAGATGATCTGCGGAATCGCCCGCAGGTTCAAGCGCACCGGCAGGTTGATGCGCAAAGGCCGCTTGCCGCCCAGCTTCATCTCGCCGTCGTAATCGCCGGTGATCGCCTCAAGCCCATAGAGCCGCAGGCGGTAATCGAAGTCTTTCAGCTTCAGCGGCAGCGGATTCTTGACGTCGAGCGCGATGCTCATGCGTGCCGTCTGGTCCTGAAAATCTATCGCTTCGAGAATCACTTCACGGACGCTGACGCTAATCAGCTTGTCGCTATAATCGTCATTCGGGATACGGTTTTGCGCCGCCGCCGTCGCCGCGAAGGCGAACAGGCACAAGGCGACAATCAACCCACGGCGCGCCGCGCCTGAGATGCCGATGCGCCGTGCCGTTTGCCGCAATGGCTCGCTGCTCATACGGGTCTTCCTCCTGTTGATGCTTTCCCGGTTAGAGCAAACGACTACGCCCGCGCGTTGCTTGGCTCGCCAAAAATTCGACCCGGCGGCTTTACCACCAGCCGAGCAGCTTCCACCAGAGAAAGCCGGCGGTGGCCCAGATGATGAGGTTCGGCACAGAGGCAAGAAAGCCTAGCCACCACCACGTCTGTTGCCTGACGTAGCCGGCGCCGAAATAGATCGGCCCCGGCGTCGTGCCATAGTGCGTCAGCCCGGCCATCAGGTTCGAGCAATAGGCGAGCAGCAAGGCCGCCGCGTAGGGCGGCGCGCCCGCCAGCAGGATGACCGCGAGGAACGGCAGATACATCGCCGTCGCGTGCGCCGTGATGCTGGCAAATCCATAGTGCGCGTAAAAATAGACCAGCAGCAACGCCGCCAGCGCGCCCCACCACATCCAACCGGTCGTGAAACCCGCCACGGCGTCGGCGAACTGCTTGGTGATGCCCGATTCGCCCAGCGCCTCGGCCATGCGAATCAAGCCGCCATACCAGATGAAGACGTCCCAGGCGCTGCGCTCGCCCAGCACATCGCCCCAATCGAGCACGCCGCTCAAGAGCAAGACGCCGATGCCGACCAGCGCCACCACGGCGTAATCGATGTGATGCAGCGCCGTCGTCATCCATAGCAGCGCGACCAGCGCGAAGACCATCATCATCAGCTTTTCAGCGCGCGTCATCGGCCCCATCTTTTCAAGCTCGCTGGCCGCCATCGTCGAAGCCACCGGCGTCCGCTTGATCTCTGGCGGGAAGAGCCGATAGATCAACAGCGGCACGACTGTAAGCGAGATCACGCCCGGCACAATCGCGCCAAGCATCCAGCGGCTGTAGCTCAAGTCCATGCCCGTGAGCTGGCCGGCGAATTTGGCAATCGCCGGGTTCGATGCCTGCCCGGTCAGAAACATTGCGCAGATGATGACTTCGCACTGATAGAGCATCGTCATCAAAAATGCGCCGAGCCGCCGCGCCGTCGGGCCGGGGTGCGAGTCGTAGGCTTCGGCGAGGCTCTTGGCGATGGGAAAGATGATGCCGCCGGAGCGCGCCCCGGTCGAAGGAATGAAAGTGCCCATCAACACGTCTGTCGCCACCAGCGCATAACCCAGGCCGAGCGAGCGCTTGCCGAGGGCGCGGATGAACCAGAAGGCGATGCGGCGGCCCAGCCCCGTCTTAATCATGCCGCGTGACATGAAGAATGCCGCGAGCACCAGCCACACTACGGGGTCGCCGTAACCGCTGAGCGCTTGCCGCACCGGCAGCGCGCCGGTGAGCGCCAGCGCCGCTACGCCCAACAGCACCATCGCGCCGCCGGGCATTGGCTGAACGATCATGCCGACGATGGTGGCGACGAAGATGGCCAGCAGCCCCCATGATTGCGTCGTGATCGCGCTCGGATGCGGGAGGATAAAAATGACGAGGCCGGCCATCAGCACCACCCCCCAGCGGACGAGCAGACGGCGGCGCGGCGGCGGACTGGCCACAGGCTTGACCTCTGCGCGGTCAGAGACGGCTTCCATTCGTGAAGTTCCTTTCGGGTTATCGCCTGATTGATGGACGCGGCGCATACTACCATCCGCCGGCGAAGCGACTCAAGGAGACGCGGCGACGCGGCGACGCGGCGACACGGCGACGCGGCGATGCGGCGACACGGTGAAGGAACAACATCAAGCCTTGTTGCTAAGTTCCCATTCTCCGCGTCCCCGTGTCTCCGTGTCTCCGTGTCGCTGTATCCCCGCGTCTCCGTGTCGGCACTGCTTGCATCGCGCCGAAGGCTGGTTTAGACTTCCCGCCCGACAGCCATGCAGTACAATCGTCCTCAAGTCATCATTGCGCTTATTCTTCTCGCCCTGATCCTGCCGGCAGCGGCGCGGGCGCAGAACTGCAAGCGGCTTGCGCCTGCCGGCGCGGGCCAGGATGACGCCAAAGTCATCAATCAATGCCTGGTCACCAAAGGCCGCGCCAAGCTCACCGCCGGAACCTTTCTGCTCTACGACGCCATTGTCTTTCCGGGCGCCAAGACGACAGACGTTTCCGGCGTGACACTGGTCGGCAAAGGCATGGACGCGACCCGACTGGTGCCGCAGCAGATCGATTGTCAAAATCACTGGCCGTTGATTGAGCAGCAATCGTCGCCGTATAAAGGGGTGATTCAGGTCCTGCGCTCGCGCGCGGCCGTGGTGCGCGGCCTGGAGATCGATCTGAGCAACCTGCGGCGCGATTGCGGCTATGAAGGCAACTCGACGATTGCCGTGAACCGCTCGCCCGGCTCAGAGGTCAGCCAGGTGCGCGTCAAAGGCTCGCGCTACGGCGATGCAGGCTACACCAGCGGCGGCGCCAACTGGGGCGGCATCCTGGTGGTCAATTCCGAAAGCGTGACGGTTGCCGACAACGAGATCGCCGATGTCGGGTTTACCGTCGAGATTGGCAGCGCCTCGGCGGGACGCGAAGGCATCATCATTCAAAACTCGGCCAACGCCATCGTCCAGAACAATCGTCTGACGCGGGTCGCCTTTGGTATTGAAGTCGTCAACAGCTCGCCGTCGCTCAATTACACGGGCGATAGCAGCGGCACCCTTGTCGTGGGCAACACGATCATCGGCGCAGCCAACATCAACTGCCCTGAATGCTCGCAGGGGCGCGGCATCAAGTTGCAGGCGTGCAGTGTCGGCGACGAGCCGCCGCTCGAAAACCTGCTGGTGAGCGACAACGACGCCAGCCAGTTCGGCGGCGCAAACGGCGTGCAGGGCGGTTCGGGGCTCGATCTGGTTTGTGGCATTCGTTACAGCACGTTTGAGCGGAATCGCATCTTTGGCGCGGCGACGGCAGAGTTTGGCTTGCAGATTCGCAGCTCGTTTCTGAGCCCCGTCAATGCGACGCATCACAACCGTTTCAATAACAATTTCTTTGCTTCGGGGCGCGGCCAGTTGGGCTGTAACAATCAATGCTCGGACGTGAACTTCACGCCCGATGGCCCCGACCAAATCGGCATCCAGCGCAATGGCATAGACCGCGCCGGCAGCAACGCGGCGACGACGTTTCGCTTCGCGACGGATCGTGATTGCAGCGGTTTCAGCCACGCGTTCGTGAATTATGTGGATGGCGGCGGCTTCGTTCGCCAGGGCGAGCGCGTCTTGCTGGCGGCGGCGAATGTGCGGCCCAATACGGCGGTCACTTTTCGTTTCGTCCGCCTCGCGGATAATCAGGAGGTCGCCCGCTTTATCAGCCAGCCGGCGAATCGCAATTGCGTGATGAATCAGGAATACCTGCTGGTTGACCCGGCACGGTTTACGCCGGGGATGTATCAGGTGAAGGCCGACTATAAAGACGGCAACAGCGACGCGACGATCACCGACGACACGCTCGACCCCATCAAAGTCAAAGCCGCCAAATCAAATTGAGCTTCGGGATGTGATGAATTAATCGCCGGTTGCCGCCGCCGGCACCGCCGATTGAATGCGGCGGTCAACGAGGATGGCTTGCTGTGCCGGGTTCAGCGCCGCCTTCATCCACGAGAGCTGTACGAGGGCGTTTTCCGGCACGTAGCGTGGATCACAGACGCCACAGCGGATGCACGGGTCATTGGCCGGGCACGGCTTGGTGATGCGGTCGGCCATCGCCCGCTCATACTCTTTTTTCATGAACTCTTTGGTCAGGCCAATATCTACGATGTCCCAGGGCAGCGGCTCGTCGAGCGTCCGGCGTCGCATCGCGTAATCCGTCCAGCCGCGCATCAACTGCCGCCAGTTGCCTGTGCGATCTACCTCCAGCAGAAACTCCGAGAGCCTGCGGTCGCCGAGCGAGATCAGCGCTTGTAGGATGGCGATGCGCGAGCTCATGGCGCGCATCTCGACATTCGGCATGCCTTTAAAGGCGCGCGTCAAATATTTGATCTTGCGATCAAGCTCGCGCTCCGCCTGAATGGGCTCCCACTGAAATGGCGTCTGCGGCTTCGGCACAAAAGCGTTGAGCGAGACGATGATCGTGCCGACGCGACCGCGCGGGCGAGCGATGTCGAGCATGCGCTCGCGGATGCGTGCGGTCAGCTCGACGATGGCGTCGAGGTCTTCGTCTTCTTCGGTCGGCAGGCCGATCATCATGTAAAGCTTCAAGTTGAAGATGCCGCGCTCAAAAATCATGTCGGCAATCTCGACGACTTCGTCATTGGTGAGGTTCTTGTTGATGACACGGCGCAGGCGGTCAGAGCCGGTTTCAGGCGCGATGGCCAGTTGCTGATCGTTGCGCCGCACCAGCGCGTCGAGCAATTCCGGCGTGATCTGATCGAGCCTGAGTGACGATACCGAAACCTGATAGTCGAGCTTTTCCAGGCCGTCGAGCAACTCATGAATCTCCGGGTGATCGCAGACCGCCGTGGCCACTAAGCCGATCTTGTCCGTGTGCTGGCGCATCTCGGCGGCGCGCGCCAACAGCTTGTCAGCCGAGAAGACGCGCGGCGCCAGGTACGAATAGCCGGCCCAGCAGAAGCGACAGCCCATCGAGCAGCCGCGCGAGATTTCCATCAGGTAGCGCCCGCTCATCTCTGTGTTGTCGGTAAGAATGTCGCTCGCCGGGATGAAGGCGTCGTCGAAGGCGCCATTGCCTTCCTGCTTGCGCATCGGGTTGCGCATGGTGAAGACGCGCGGCGGCGCCCCTTCAGTCGCCTCGATCTCGCGCAGGCCGCCGTCTTCGTTGTAGTGGAAGTTATAAAATTTCGGCACGTAAAAACCCGGCTCGCGCGTCAGCCGCAAGAGCAGGTCGTCGCGCGATTCCGCTTCGTTCATTACGCGGAGCAGGGCAGGAACGAGAACTTCGCCTTCGCCGACACAAACGACGTCAACGAACTCGGCGACCGGCTCAGGATTGAGAAAGGCCGCCGCGCCGCCCATCACCACAAGCGGGTGCCACTCGTTGCGGTCGGCGGCGCGCACCGGCAGCTTTGCCAGGCGCAGCAGCTTGGGGATGTTGAGATAGTCGGTTTCAAACGACACGGAGATGGCCAGCACGTCGAAGTCGGAAACCGGCGTTGATGATTCCAGCGTCGCGAGCGGCGCGCGCGTCCGCTCAATCTCGCGCTCGATGTCCGGGTCAGGCACAAAGACGCGCTCGCAGCAAATCAGGCTGTGCTGGTTGAAGAGCTGGTAGACGGCCTGGAAGCCGAGATTCGACATGCCGATGTAATAGGTGTTGGGATAAGCGAGCGCGATGTCGAGCCCGCGCCGGCGCGGGTTGTGATGCACCAGGCCGGTCTCTTCATTGAGAATTTTGCGATAGCGTTCTTTAATTTTCTGCATATGTATTGCTCGTCAAACGTCCGTTTTTAGTCTATGCCTTTACGGGAAAATATCCAATAAGTCATGAATCGAGTCGGCCAGATGATCGGGCCGCTCGCATTCCAGGTCGGCCCGCGGCATCGGCCCCCAGAGCGCCGCCACCGTCCTGACGCCGGCGCGGCGGCCCGCGACGATGTCGTGGCAGCTGTCGCCGACATAAGCCGCCTCTTCACTCGACACCTGCAAACTGGCGAGCGCCGCCAGGATCGGCTCCGGCTGCGGCTTATGCACCTCGGTGTCTTCAAGAAATATGGCCGCGTCGAGCAGATCGTCAAGCATGCAAAGCTGCAAGCCGCGCGTCGCCAGGTCGCGGCCTTTCGAGGTGACGACGCCGATCAGGTAGCCGCGACGGCGCAACGCTTCGATGACCGCTCGCGTGCCGTCAAACGGGCGGGCGATCACGTCATGATTCGCCACGTTGAACGAGCGATACTCGATGAGCAGGCGCTCCACCAGATGATCGTCGTCGCCGCCGGCGTGGCCATGCGTCTGTGCGAGCAGTCGCCTCATGGCTTCGCGCAGCGGAATGCCGAAGGTGGCGACCAGCGCCGCCCGCTCGTGTTCAAGCCCGTAGACCGCGCGCCACGAATGGCTGAAGCAGCGCAGGATCAAATCGGTCGTGTCGATAAGCGTGCCGTCCAGGTCAAAAAGAATGGCGCGCGTCGGAGTCGTCAAAAGATCACTGTCCTCGTTGATCGCAAGCTGAGTGCAAGTCGAATTATAGTGAAGCGGCATCGGCTCAGGCAATCGCCCGGTGAAAGCGGTCTTGGATGGTCAGCGGTTGGCTCCCGGACGCGGGACGGCGCTCATCAGTAGACGCGGCTGTTTTCGCTCATGCTGCGCCGCGCGCTGCGCAGTGCCGCTAACGTCAACAGGCTGACCAGCACGGCGGCAATGCCGCGCCCGGTATGGCGCACGTAGAACAACACCAGCGTGCTGGCCGCCAGATAGAGGCGCGCGACGGCAAAGGCCGGCAAATACGCCCAGGGCTTGCCGGCTGCCAGCGCCGCGCCCGCCGCCAGCGAGACGACCCCGGCGACGATCAGCATCACCAGCGGTAAGCGGCCTTCACCAAAGCCGAAAAACGGGCGCGCGAACGGCAGCAGCAGGCCAGCCAGTATCAGCAGCAAGCCGGCGGCTTTGACCAGCGGGCTCGCCGTATCGATCACCTCGCTGCGCGCCGCCGCGGTGTGTGAACGGTGGATGGCGACACTCAGGTTGTCATCTATTGACAGCGGGTCGCCGCCGAGCAGCAACAGCGCCAGGTCTGCGGCAAGCAGGGCGAGCGGAAACTCGAAGCTGCCCGGCCCGGTCAATCCATAGCCCCAGTGAACCTGCGAAATTGCCACCAGCATGACACAAAGCTGGCCAAGCGCGCCGAGTCGCACTAACAACCCGGTCAGCAAAAGTAGCCCGCCGCCGAACTCTGCGGCGATCACCAGCCAGCCGAGGAACATCGGGATACCGCCAAGCGCGTATTGCGCGAAACCACCCGGATCGCTGATTTTTTGCAGCCCGTGGGCGAAAAAAATAACCCCGGTAATCAATTCCAAAGGCAGCGCCGCCCAGGTATTTCTAATCCGCTTGATCCCGCGATCCATTCACGTCTCCTCCAAAGTATTCGGCGGGCCGACTGGATAAGAGCTGTATGAAGTGCACTTGTAAGCCTATGATCAATTGAATGTCCGACCGCCTGTCGAGACCGTCTGCCGGTCGCCCGGTTGGTTACTTAAGCGTCCAACGAGTAGGCGTTATTCTATGCGTCTTTGCCGGCCCGCACAAGTTATTTGCTGAATCAGCGACGATTCCACTTCTTCAACCCCTGCCAATATTTAATGTGTAAAACAATTGCCACCCGCTGGATACAAAGTAGACGGCGATTGTGAATTGAGTATCCGTTGAGTGAATACGGCCTCCCGTGAATGGGAAGAAATCATGCCGCACTCCCGGTCAGTTTTGGCGGAATTTGTTGATGTTTGCGCCGGCCAGGGAAATCGCGGAGTGAAATAACGACTGGGCCTGGAAGAAGGCAAAGGCGTGGCACGTCAAGTGCTGTTTCCATAGGCGGCTTATTGTGATCTGTGGCTTTAATGTTGAACGATCTGAAAATCCGACTGTCGAGTTTATCGTTGTTTTCTGCTCATTTATAGTTGCATTTAAGCGGTTGACGATATATGATACGCATTCTTTTGAACGATCCGCCCGCAAGCGACGCCCTCGGTATTATCAAGCAGGATTAGCTGAGGTGGTCGTGCGAACCATCAATCGGGAAGTGACAGATGATGTTTAGCAGGTGCCGTCGGACGGACGGTTTGCGCAAGGTTTCAGTCCGGTTCAGTTCAGGTCGCCGAACTCCTGCGGTGATTTGCACTGGTCGGCAATCACCGGCCCTGGGATTCCTTTTTAGGGTATGGCCTTAGCAAGTAGTTCTTAATCTGAATGTCCGGCGTGCGCCGGGCTGAGACAGCAGTATTTCAGGATTCCCAATTTACTTTGGAGAGGGATAGAAGATGAAGATGAAGAGAGCAGTGATGATCGCGGTGCTGGCAGTGGCCATCGCGGCGCTCGCCGTGCCGTTAATCGGCTCGCGGACGCAAGCGTCGGGCGGCGGCGATGCGAAAGCATCGGCAGCGCGCACGACAGCAACCGCCAGCACGCCAATGAGTCTGGCGACGGCCAGCCCTTCAAACCCGGTAGGGTCTGAGGCGGAGCAGTCGCAGGCCGGTCACATTAACCCTGAGGTGCTCAAGAGCCTGGGCATAAGACGCCTGGCGAAGGGCGCCGATATGCAGGCTGCCAGCCAGAAAGTGGCGAAACAGATTTCGCCCTCTGCGCGTGTCGTGACGCCGCCGCCGGCTACCGGCCCGGGCGGCTCTTTCGCGGTCAATTCGCAGCTCGGCAGCGCTGCCGATAAGGGCGGCGCCTCTGGCCCGCCGCTGGTTGGCGAGCCGCTGGTGCTGAATGAGCTGAGCGCCTTGTCGGCGGCTTTGATTACCACCATCGGCGGTCGTGACAACCAGTTCTCGGAAGTCGCGCTGATCGCCGATTGGGATGGCCGCGAAGATTGCGTCGCCGACCGCGGCGCCAAGATCGATGATTTTTCGGGCGTCGAGCCGGACATCGATTTCACGCTGACTCGCGCTGCCATCTCCGAGCACACCATTGCTAACGGTCACCTGTTCAACTCCTACTACTACGGTGACTCGCTGGGCAATCTCTGGTTCGGTTTTGACACGGTCGGTTCGCCCCTGGTGGACGTCGTCTTCCAGGCCAACATCCCGGCCATTATCAACGGCGGCGCAGCGGGCGCCGGCGGCTTCTTCATCACGCCGGATACGCGCGTGGCTGGCGATTGCACCGACGACCAGGTAACGGTCACTGGCATCGCCGTCAACCCGGTCGCCGACCTCGGCGATTTCGACCCGGCGCTGTGCGGCGTGATCGGTGAAGTCATTTACGTGTCGGTCCTCGATACGGAAGGCTGCGCCTCGAACGCTGCCAACCAGCCGATCCGCACCCGCATCCTCGCCTTTGGCGTCTTCGAAGTCGGCGGCACGGAGTTCGTACTCGGCGCCGTCCGTCAGGTCTTGCGCAGCAAGTTCTCGAACATCGCCGGCGTCGCCGTTGATGACGACGGCTCGCTGTACTACCAGTTGGTGGACTTGATTCAGTTCACCGGCGGCGCCATCTTCAAGGCGACCGAAATTTCGCGCGTCTCGGCCACGACCGTGCCGCCGCCGCCGCCGCCAGCGCCGGCGCCGGGACCGAATTGCGGAACCGGGCTGCGCGTCAATCGCGTCATTAGAACAATTCCCGATCCGCCGACCCTCAATAGCTGGGTAGGCTCAACCGCCAATCCGGTGGTGACTGCCAACGGTGTGCGCAACACCAACTATGGGCGCGGCTCGTCAGGCACCTACGGCAACGTCGTCAGCCTGGCCACCGGCGCTTGCAACGTCCTTTATGCGGCCGTCGCCCGCTCCTTCGTGCCCGGCGCGGTCAGCTTCGAACAGTTGACCGAGGGCCTCTTCCCGGCGCCTTCGGCCTTCACCAGCGGCACGCCTTCCATGGTCATCAGCTTCGCCGATTGCTCCGGCGCTTTTGACCTCTGCTCGGGCCTCACCGGCGGCGCTGTCGCAACCAACGTCGGCGGCACGATTCCGGCAGCCGACGGCTTTGCCGATCCGGCGGTGGCGGGCCAGACCGCTTCGGCCGGCGTCAACGTCTTCCGCATCTTCGTCGAAGGCAACGGCCCCGACCTCAGGCCGCCAGCCGGCGGCACGGCGGTCGTGCCGGGCACGCTCGGCAGCGTCCTGCAAGTGGATATGCAGATTGACTACACGCTGCATAGCGGACTGGCAGTGAGCGAAGAAGGCACAGTGTTCGTCATCAGCGGCGGCACGCCGGCAGGCATTGGCAAGAATCCTTCGCCGATGCTGGGTGAAGTACTGTGCTTTGAGGATATGTGCCCGATGGATCGGCGCGCGGATTTCGTTGATCTGCGCGGCGACACGCTGCCGAACCCGCCGGCCTCAGGCGGCAATGTCGGCGACGGGGACAGTGATCGCTTCGATCACATTTTCTATCAAGCGCCGCTTGATCAAGTCACCCTCACTCCGGCAGGCCTGGCCGGGTTGGCGCGCGGCTTCCTGCGCTACACCAACCGCCTGGCGCCGCTTCCGCTTGGCGCGGGCATCTCGCTGGGCGTGACGCAGCCGGTGTTGGGAGATGACAACTCGACGCAGGCCGCGATCATCTTCGAGGCCCTTGATCCTGGACATCAGGTGGCGGGCGGCGACGATCAAAACGTGCCGAACCGCGGTGATGATGATGATGGAGCCGGGAGTCCGACGCTGACCGGCGCGAATGCCGGCGGCTTCGAGTTCCTGTTCGGCGGCCCTGTGGGCACGGCGAATTGCGTGTGGAACGGGTTCTTCCTGAACTCGAACGGCAACATCACCTTCGGCCATGGCGATGCCAGTAATGACCCGAACGTTCCGGCTTTCCGTGCTGGATTGCCGAGAATCGCTCCGGCGTGGACCGATCTCAATCCGGGCGCGAACTACTGTAGTGGCCAGGTTCCGTGTCCCTCAACGGTAAGGAACACGCACCTGACATCATTCCCGGTGCAGGCGCTTGGCTTTGCTAACGTCAACGCCTTCCGCGTCCGCTGGATCAACGTGCCGCAGTTTGGCTCTGAAGATTGCACGGGCACGACCGTTTCACCGGGCAATGCCAGCAACACCTTCTCGGTGACCCTCTATGACGACGGCACCGGCCCTGACGAGAACGCTTGTCAGGCTTTGGATCCCGCCAACCCCAGAGGCTTTAACGGCCCCTGTGCGCCGAGCACGGCTGGCGCCTTCGACCTGCAAGAAGGCCCGACCGATCTGCGCTTCACCCGCGAGCCGAACACCGGCGTCCTCGTCGGCTGTCCGCCGCGTCGCGAAGGCAGCGGCAACTTCATCTTTGAATATTGCCGTATGGATCTGCTCGGCACGCCTGATCAGCCGGTGATCGCCGGTTACTCGGTCGGCGGCCTCAACCCGCTCAACCCGCCGGGGCTGTGCGAAACCAACCTCTCGGAGGCCGCGCGTGCCGCCGAGACCACCTTCGGCGTCCTGCCCGGCGCGCAGACGGCAGCCATCAGCTGCAACTGCTTGATCGGCGAAGGCACTGAACCCAGCATCTTCGAGCTGTTCAACGAAGGTAGCGGCGCCAACATCGGCTCCGGCGGCGAGATCACATTCGCGACGCCGGACTTCGATCTGCGCTTCGAAGGCAACGATGCGGCGGCTTGCACGTCCACGCGTCAGCGTGACCTCAACCGCGGCAAGGTGGCCTTCTACGGCGTCGGCTGCGCGCCGCCGG
>DATENM010000147.1 GCA_035275065.1 Blastocatellia bacterium | reverse complement strand
AGAGCTGAACCGCCGAGCCAACCAGCTGGCCCATTACCTGCGCGAGTTGGGCGTCGGCCCCGATGCCCGCGTCGCCATCTGCCTGGAGCGCCGCTTGGAGATGATCGTCGGCTTGCTCGGCGTGATGAAGGCCGGCGGCGCTTACGTGCCGCTCGATCCAGTTTATCCGAAAGAGCGGCTAAGCTATATGCTTGAACACAGCGCCTCGTCCGTGCTGCTGACGCAAGGGAATCTGCACGCACAGTTTGATCATATCAACGAAACCTTGCCGATCATTGATCTGACAGATGATGAGCCTCAATGGAGCACTCAGCCGGAAACCAACCCCGACCGAATCGCCATCGGAGTTGGTCCTGAACACCTGGCCTATATAATCTATACTTCTGGCTCCACGGGCTTATCGAAGGCGGTCATGATAGATCATCAATCTGTCATCAACCTGTTCTTCGCCTTGAAGTCCAGTGTCTATAGCACGCGCAAGCCTGGTTGCCTTCGAGTGTCGGTGAACGGCTCGCTGGCCTTCGATACGTCCGTGAAGCAAGTCATCCAACTGTTGGGCGGGCATATGCTCGACATCGTTCCTGAAGCGGTTCGCCGTGATGGTCAAGCCCTACTTCGATTCGTATTGGATAGGAACATAGAGGTCCTAGATTGCACTCCGTCTCAGCTCAGTTTGTTGTTGGAGGCAGGACTGGTTGGCGAGGACGCAGATAGCTATCTTGAGCGCCTCCTATCGGGTGATGGCTCGCTTCTTGATAAGGCCGGTGCCCTCAGGCTTGTCCTCATCGGAGGCGAGTCCATAGAAAAAACCATGTGGGAAACACTGGCCGCTTCACGTATCAGGTTCTTCAATGTCTACGGCCCGACCGAGTGCACAGTTGATGCCAGTGTCTGCGCCGTGCGTCCAGGATTTGAGCCATCTATCGGCGGGCCTATTGCGAACGTTATGCTCTACGTGCTGGATGGAGATCTCAATCCTGTGCCTTGCGGGGCACCCGGCGAACTCTACATCGCCGGGCACGGCCTTGCGCGCGGATACTGGTGTGATCCCGAAACCACGGCACAGCGGTTCATTGCCAACCCGTTCAGTTTTGTCCCAGGCTCGCGAATGTACCGAACCGGGGATCGTGTTCGCCATCAATCGAACGGGAAGCTGACGTTCTTAGGGCGGACAGACGAGCAGATTAAGGTGCGCGGTTTTCGGATTGAACCCAATGAAATTGCCGCTGTGCTGGAGCAGCATCCCGCCGTGCGTGAAGCCGCCGTCCGCCTGCATCCCGATCAGGACTCCCCACAATTGGTCGCCTATGTCGTCTTTGACCCCAAGCGCTCACCATCTGTTGCGGGACGGCCGCGCTACGTTTTGCCGAACAACCTAGCCGTTGTGCATTTGAACCGCAATGAGACGGACTTTCTCTATGAAGAAATGTTTGAGAATGAGGCGTATTTTAAACATGGCATTACCATCTCGGATGGTGATTGTGTGTTTGACGTGGGGGCAAACATCGGCTTGTTTTCGCTCGCTGCCCACCTGCGCGCCAAGAATGTGCAGATACATGCGTTTGAGCCAAGTCCCTTGGTTTTTGATTTGCTGAAGACCAATGTGGCGCTTTATTCTGTCGACGCTCGGCTGCATTGCGCCGGCCTCTCACGCGAGAAGGGTTCAATGCCGCTGACGTTCTATCCGAAATTCTCATTCCTCTCCAGTCTATATGCCAACCGTGAACAGGATAAGGAAGTGGTCCGATCTTTTGTCCGCAAGCATGAGACGAACGGCAAGCAAAACGGCAAGGAAAGACGCAATGCGCAGTTGTTGGAAGAGTTGCTGGAAGACCGCTTTGAATCACGCGAGATAGAGGTCAGCCTCGTGACGCTTTCCGACGTCGTTCGGGAAAACAATGTAGAGCGCATTGACTTGCTCAAGATCAACGTCGAGAAGAGTGAGATGGATGTTCTGGCCGGCATTGACCAGGGGGACTGGTCCAAGATACGCCAGATCGCAATGGAAGTACATGACATTGACGGTCGGCTGAATTCGATTGTTGAGTTGTTGTCGCGCCACGACTATCAGGTCGCCGTTGAACAGGACTGGCAACTCGAAGAATCCATCAAAACCAATTTCTATATATATGCTCGCCGCATCGTTGAAGATCATAATGGGCATCGAGCGTCGCCGACCGACTTCGTGGATCAGTTAGTGACGGCGCAGGACCTGCGCGCGTTTCTTGCTGAGCGACTGCCGGAGTACATGCTACCGGCAGCATACGTGCCCCTGGACGCGCTGCCATTGACACCGAACGGCAAGTTGGATCGCAAGAGGTTGCCCGCACCGACAGGAGACGCTTACGCCGCAGGTGGCTACGAAGCGCCGGTTGGAGAGATAGAAACCGTCTTGGCCGAGGTCTGGGCGAAGGCGCTTCATCTCGACCGCATCGGACGCCGCGATAACTTCTTTGAACTCGGCGGTCACTCGCTCGTGGCAGTCCGCACCGTCAATCTCTTGGAACAAGCCGATATCCACATCGTGGTGGTGGACCTTTTCACCTATCCGACCATTGAGTCGCTAGCCAGGAAGATCCACCTCGCAGGCAAACAACCCTTGGCCGATATGCCTATCTGTATGAAGGAAGGCGGAGCGGAGGCCCCGCTTTTCCTGACGCATCCATCCATCCATGGATACTTCAGTGCCCAACTCGCCCCGCATCTTGATGCCAGCATCCCGGTTTATAGCCTGACTCTGAGGCCACTAAAGGAAACGCCGGAGCGCACCATCGAAGGAATGGCGATGCGAATGGTGCAAATGATGCGCTCCGTTCAGCCCGAAGGACCATACCGGATTGTTGGCTATTCCAACGGCGGGCCACTCGCCTATGAGATTGCTGCACAACTGATCGGCGCCAACCAGAAGGTGGATTTCCTCGGCCTGATTGACTCCTATTACCGCGGAGGTGGAAATCATGACACGGCGGCATCTCGGAAAATGCTTAGATGGTTAGAGCTGAACGATAAACAACGGGTGCTGCAGTCAATCGAAGCCATGCATGCCAGGCCGGATAAGTATTCGCGCCTCATCTCCCAAGCGACCGTGGACGAGCTTAAACTGAGCGCCGAGACCATGGATGTCGGGGCCTTCCTACAGAAGTGCATTGACCTGTCGGTATTGTCAGAAGAGTATGATCATTACACGTCCGCACAGCTCCAGCAATTACTGGCTCGCCATCGCACGAACGTGATAGCGGACCGCGACTACTATGCGCAGCCACTCCCAATTCCAGTATATTTCTTTGCCGCTACTGAACTGCAACCGGGAGAGGAAAGCCGAGAGCCAGCCGTAGAGGGCTGGAAATCGGTCGTGCCGATGGGGCTGCTGCGCCTCATACCGATCAAGGGGGATCACTCCTCAATCATGGTCAGCCCGAACGTCGAATCGTTTGGCCAAATTCTATCGTCCGCCATCCTTAACGCAGCGGCAGAGTCGAAGAAGATGCCCGAGGTCAGTTATTCGCCGCTGTTTAGTCTACAGTCCGGCCAGCCGAATGTTGCGCCGCGCTTCTGGGTTCCTGGGGCTGGCGCGACCGTCATTAGCTTCACGAGTCTGGCCGCCTGTATGGATAAAGCGATACCGGTGTACGGGCTGGAACCGCGCGGCCTCGACGGTGAACTTGCGCCCCATTCCACTGTCCGTGCGGCTGCCGAATCGAATGTGCGAGCGATCAACGAAGTATCCCCGCAGGGGCAAGTGCACCTGCTGGGGCACTCGTTTGGTGGTTGGGTGGCTTTAGAGATGGCTCACTTGTTGATGCAGAGTGGCCGTATCGTCGCGTCACTGGCGGTTCTAGACACGGACGCCCCAGACCAGGTGGACGGCCCCGTCCGCGAGTACAGCCACACCGACATGATCATGCGCTGGGTAGAAGCCGTTGAGCTAGTGTTGGGGCATCCACTGATTGAAAGAAGCGCTCTTGAATCGCGCCCGGAGACCATCCAGAGGGAACTCATCCATCGTCGCTTAGTTGACGCGAATCTCATATCACCGCGATCCCAGCCGGACGAATTACGAGGTACGTTGCGCGCCTACGCGGCTTCAATCCGTGCCCGCTACACACCCGATAAGCCTTACCCCGGACCGTTGAAGCTGGTGCTGGTCAATGACCCTCATCTGGATCCGGCCTCTAACCGACAATCTCACCAGAAGATTGCTGAGAATTGGAAGCCTTTCGCCCCGAATCTCGTTTGCGTGGAAGCTCCCGGCAACCACTTGACGATGCTCAAACAACCGCATGTACAGGCACTGGCCAACTTGATTTGATCGCTGCCGGAATGGTCGGCTAGACAACTGCTTAAATCCTAAAAATACGGAGTCCGATTCGAGGGAGGTTGTCTATGATCGAATGGAAATCAGAATCCGCCACTTTACCGCTTGTGGCCATAGCTCAAGAACGGTCGTCCAGCAGCCGTCAATTGCAGGCATGGCTCATGGCCAACAGAGAGCAAGTGCATCAACGCTTGTATGCTCATGGCGCTCTCCTTTTCCGAGGCTTCGGAGTCGCGTCGGCGGAGGAGTTTCAAGATATCGCCGGTATCTTTTGCCGTGAATTTTGCAGCTACGTCGGCGGCAACTCACCGCGCACCAGAGTAACCTCTCATGTTTTTACCTCCACTGAATATCCACGAGAGGAGCGGATCTCTCTGCATAATGAGGCCTCTTATCTAAAGCGCATGCCTGACAAGGTCCTCTTTTTCTGTCTCAAGCCAGCCGCGAAAGGAGGACAAACGCCGCTGGCGGATTGCCGACGTGTGTTGAAGCGCATTGATCCGCAAGTCCGCCGCCGGTTTGATGGCGGCGGCGTGCGCTACGTGAACAACCTGCACGGAGGGTCCGGACTCGGCAAATCGTGGATGGATGCGTATGGCACGAAAGACCGCAGGGAGGTAGAGAGACGCCTGGAAGCCGACGGCCAGGCTTTCGAATGGATGCCAAACGGCACCCTGCGAATATCCATGCACGCGCCGGCGACCTTACGTCACCCCATCACCCAGGAAGAGGTGTGGGTCAATCAGGCAGAGCAGTGGCACTCATCGAGCCTGGAAAGCAGTCTGCGCGAGGACCTCCTGTCGATTCTCGGCGAAGATGAGCTTCCCCACAACGCGTTTCTCGGGGACGGGTCGCCCCTGAGCATGCCAGACCTGGATAACATACGGGCCGCTATGGCGGCTGAGGAGCAGGTCTTTGAATGGCGGGCGGGGGACGTTTTGCTGTGCGACAATCTCCTCGTCATGCATGGCCGCCAGCCGTACTTAGGGGATCGGAAGGTGCTTGCCGCAATGGGGTGACCGTTTGCTTTCGGTATCCTCGACTTTACTTATGACGTCCATCTACAAAGAGGAGTGCAGCGGTGGCAAGGCGCACGGATTTCCGGGTATTCGTGCCGAAGCCTCCTGTCAACAATCACCATGTCGCACTATATTTCACTACTGACTCGCTACCTTCGTCCGTACGCCTTCCGAGTGGGCTTACTCAGCGCATGCCTGCTGGGCTCAATCGGGCTACAACTCTTCATCCCACAGATCGTCAGGTCCTTCATTGACCTGGGTGTCAATGGGGGCGCGATAAATCTCCTCTCACGTTTGGCGCTGACCTACCTCGGTCTGGCGATTATGAACCAGTTGGCTGTGGCCAGCGCGACGTATCTTTCCGCTGACATCGGTTGGGGCGCGACCAATTTGCTGCGGGCCGATCTTCTCCGGCACACGCTCGACCTCGACATGGCGTATCACAAAGACCGTCTGCCCGGCGAGATGATCGAGCGCATAGATGGTGATGTCACCGGCATCTCCAACTTCTTCTCGCAATTCGTCGTGCGGGTGTCGGCGGCTGTACTGCTGGCCATTGGCGTGCTTGTCATGCTCTGGCGTGAAAACTGGCTGATCGGTCTTTGTCTGACGGTCTTCACGATCATTGGGATGGGCATCCTGCATTGGCGGCGCAGCGTCGCCATCGGGTCAACGCAAGGGGAGCGCGAGCTTACGGCTCAGGTCTTTGGCTTTGTTGAGGAACGGATGGGGGGCCTCGACGACATTCGCGCGAATGGCGCGGGGCGTTACGTCATGCATCGCTTTCTTGAGCTGCAACGCGACTGGTTCGCAAAGTCAGAGCGGGCCGCATGGTTGCGAGGCACCATCTCGCTGACGACCGGGGTACTTTTTGCCTGTGGTCATGTGCTAACGATCAGCCTGGGTGTGTGGCT
The DNA here is from genome assembly GCA_035275065.1 of Blastocatellia bacterium. Lineage (NCBI taxonomy): Bacteria > Pseudomonadati > Acidobacteriota > Blastocatellia > Blastocatellia bacterium. Next base: position 17,985 of record DATENM010000147.1, on the reverse strand, counting down.
TTATCTGTCGGGCAGGGTAACGCTAGGCACGCTTTACCTGTTCGTCAATTACATGTCAATGCTTGAGGCGCCGATGGATCAGATCACGCAGCAGTTGCAGGAGTTCCAGAAAGCCGCCGCGGGCATTCGCCGTGTGCGCGAGCTATTGGAAACGCCGCGCACCGTGCTGAGTGGCGAGCGGTCACTCGCCAAGCAGGCCCACGCCATCGAGTTTGAGCAGGTGCGCTTTCGTTATGCCGAACGTGACGTGCTGAACGGTTTGAGCTTTCGCCTGGAGCCTGAGGAGACGCTCGGCCTGATCGGTCGCACGGGTAGCGGCAAAACGACGCTGATCCGACTGGCATCTCGTTTGTACGACTCCAGCGCCGGACGCATCCTTATTGACGGCGTTGATCTCCGGCAAGCGAACCTGCACGACATCCGCCGCCGTATCGCTCTTGTGACGCAGGACGTTCAGCTCTTCCACGGCACGATCCGCGACAATCTCACGTTCTTCAATCCGCGCGTGGCCGATGAGCAAATCTGGCGGGTCCTGGATGAGCTGTGTTTGCGGCCCTGGGTCGAAGAGCTGCCACAGAAGCTCGACACGATGCTCGAAGCTGGCGGCGGCGGGCTCTCGGCCGGACAGTCTCAATTACTGGCGTTCGGGCGTGGCTTTCTCCGCGATCCAGGTCTCGTGATTCTCGACGAACCTTCTAGCCGCCTCGATCCGGCCACCGAGCGTCTGGTGAGCCGCGCCGTTGACCGACTGCTTGAAGGCCGCACGGGCATCATCATTGCGCACCGTCTGGCAACGGTCGAGCGCGTAGATAAGATCATGGTGCTTGCCGAGGGGCGCATCCTCGAATACGGCCCGCGCGAAGTGCTGGCCCGCAACCCGCACTCTCGCTACAGCGCGCTCATGCGGCTTTCGTCGGAATCCATGAGCCTCGATGAACAAATGGAGCAGATCGCATGACAACGACCGGCTACATGCTCCGACTTTTTGCGTGGCGTAAGGCCGAATTTGTGAAGACCTGCCTCGCCTGGACGGTTTACCATGTCACGCCGCTGGCACAAGCCTTACTGGTGAAGATGATCTTTGACACGCTCTCGGGCAAGGCGTCAGTGGGGTACAATCCCTGGACCTTAGTCGTGATTCTGGCTTCGGCTTATGCCTTGCGCCAGATCGCCTTTGTCGTTTCTTTCCGTCTCTTCACCCGCTACTACCTCAGGGTTGAAGCATTCCTCCGGCGAAATCTGCTCGACTATCTGATGACCGCGCGAGGGTCGCGCGTATTACCGGAGTCGCCGGCTGGCGCCGTGACTCGTTTCCGTGACGACGTCGAAGAAATTGCCTCGTACGTCGAGAGTTGGGTTGATATCTGGGGCTTTCTTATCTATGGCGTCTGCGCCATCGCGTTTCTTTTCTGGATTGATCCCGGGATCGCGGCCATCGTCTGTACGCCGCTATTCGGAATGACGCTGTTGATACGCAGTCTCTCACCGGTCATTCGTCGACTCCGCCAGCGGACGCGCGAAACGACGGGGCGCGTCACCGACTTTATCGGCGAGACCTTCGCCGCCGTGCAGGCCGTCAAAGTCGCGGGCGAAGAAGATGCGATGACGGCGCACTTTCGATCAATAAGCCAGGAACGCCGAAAACGCGCCCTCACCGATGTGCTGATGACCGAGATGACTCGCAGCCTATTCAACGGTCTTATTTATATCGGCATCGGGTTTATGCTGACGGCGGCTACGTTGAAGATTGGGCGCGGTACATTTACCGTCGGCGACCTTGCGGTCTTCATTCAGTTGCTGCCGCGGGTGAACCACATTCTGACCGTCATTGGCAGCATGCTGGCTCAACACCGCAGGGTTAGCGTTTCGACGGACCGGATAGAAAGTCTGATGGTTGACGCGCCGGAGTATCAACTCGTCAATCCTGCGCCGCTCGTCCTGAACGGGCCGCTCACGTCCTTTGCGCCTGAGCCGCGGCATGGAACCCGTCTGGAGACGCTTGAGGTGGTGGGATTGAGCTACCACTATCCGGGTACGCAGGTGGGAATCAACGACGTGAGCTTCTCGCTCAGGCACGGCGATTTCGTCGTTGTGACGGGCCGCATCGGTGCGGGCAAAACGACCTTGATTCGGGCGCTCCAAGGGCTGCTGCCGAAGGCGGCTGGCCGGGTCTATTGGAATGGCGAGTTGATTGACGATCCCGCGACATTCTTCACACCGCCGAATTCGAGCTACGCGGCACAAATCCCTCGGCTATTCAGCGACACCCTGCGCGATAACGTATTGTTGGGCGATTCACGCGACGATCATCTGCTGCTCGCTCTAGAGTGGGCGGCGATGGGGCCTGATCTGGCTATACTGGAGAACGGCGTAGATACAGTCGTCGGCGCACGCGGTGTGAAGCTGTCGGGCGGCCAGGTCCAGCGCGCTAGCGCGGCGCGGATGTTCGCATGTGGCGCGGACCTTTTGATTTTTGACGATCTTTCGAGCGCCTTAGATGTAGCGACGGAGCAGCAACTTTGGCGCAGCCTGTTGAGCGAACGCGAAGCCGCGTGTCTGGTCGTGAGTCATCGCCGACCTGCTTTGCGCAGGGCGACGCAGATCCTTCTGCTTGAGGATGGACGAGTTGTCGCGCGCGGCACTCTTAATGAACTATTGGCGAGCAGCGCCAGTATGCGGCGCATCTGGGATGAAGACGAGAATACGGAAGCCGGCCAGTCAGAATTGTTCGACATAACTCGCCTGCGGGGCAGCGGCAACAACCCCGCTGAGACGCCGGAATGCAAGACCGGAGTGCCGGAGTAGCGGCCCGCGCCAATAGAAAGACGCAGGCCGGAAACCCCTGTATTCTCTCTACATATTGACCTACTTGACATCTGACAGAATAAAGAATTACATTGCGTGCGGTCGAGGAGAATATCCCGAAGGAATCACGCAGCGAAAGGGCTAATATGCGTAACGGCATCCATTTCATAGAAGAAGCGCGGCAGGACCTCCGCTATGGAGGGCGAATGTTGTTGAAAAACCCGGGCTTCACGGCGATTGCGGTGATTACGCTGGCGCTTGGCATCGGAGCGAACAGCGCCATCTTCAGCATCGTCAACGCGCTGATGCTGCGTCCCTTGCCCTTCAACAATTCGGAGCGACTGGTTCAAGTATGGGAAGTCTTCAGCGAGCGTGGCCAAAACTCGGTAACTGCTTCCTACCCGAACTTCGCGGACTGGCGGGATCAAAATGATGTCTTCGAGGCGATTGCCGGTTATGCGGATGCGGAACTCAACCTGACGGGCGTCGCTGAGCCTGAACGAATCCACGGCTCCGTCGTTTCACCTGCTTTCTTCTCGATGCTCGGCATTCAGCCAATCGCAGGCCGTGTGCTCTTGCCGGAAGAGGACTACCCAAATAAAGCCTTCAGTGCCGTGATAAGTGAGCCGTTGTGGCGACGACGGTTCAACGCCGATCCGCAGATGATCGGCCAGGGGATCAGTCTCAATAACCAGAGCTTTACTGTCGTCGGCGTCATTGCTCCAATCACCGATTTGACCGGGATGCCAAACGACACGGAAGTATGGATTCCTATCTCTCTCGGCGGCGGTTTCAACAACCGCCGCGGCCACTACCTCAACGTCATGGCACGCCTCAAGCCCGGCGTGACACACCAGCAAGCGCAAGCGAATATGGATGTCATTGCCAGCGCGCTAGCGGCAGAGTACCCGGACGCCAATAAGCTTCATGGATTGAGACTCGTTCCCTTGCAAGAGCAGATCGTGGGCGATCTAAAGCTGGCCTTGCTGGTGCTGCTCGGCGCGGTCGCGCTCGTCTTGCTGATTGCTTCGGCCAACGTCGCTAACATGCTGCTCGCGCGCGCCACCAGTCGGCGCAAAGAGATTGCCATTCGCATCGCACTCGGCGCCGCTCGCTCAAGGCTCCTGCGGCAGTTACTTACTGAGAGCCTACTGCTCTCGACCCTGGGCAGCGCCGCCGGCCTGCTGCTCGCGTTGTGGGGAGTTTATCTGCTCAGCGCGTTTGGCCCGGCAGACCTGCCGCGCCTTAAAGAAGTGGTGGTAGATGGCCGCGTGCTCGGTTTCACGCTGGTGGTTTCGCTGCTGGCGGGGGTCGTGTTCGGCCTCGTGCCGGCGCTGCAAGCTTCACAGCCCGATCTCAACGAGACGCTCAAGGAGAGCGGGCGCAGCGCGACGAGTGGCGCCGGCCCTCGGCGCTTGCGGGCCTTACTGGTCGTCTCTGAAATCGTCCTTTCTTTCGTGCTGCTGGTCGGGGCCGGGCTGTTGATGAGAAGCTTCCTCAAGCTGCAAGCGGTCGATCCTGGATTCAACCCCCAGAACCTGCTGGCGACTCAAATTAGCCTGAATGGGCCGAACTATGAAACAGACGAATCGGTCATCGCCTTCTTCAACGAGCTTATCGGCCAGATCAAAGCACTACCTGGCGTCGAGTCCGTAGCGATCAGGTCACATATCCCAATCGGCCCAAATGAGGACTATGCGAATCAGAGCTTCGCCATCAAAGGGCGACCGTCCGACCTGGCCAACCAGCCCAGCGCCTTCTACAACGCCATCAGCCCCGATTACTTTCATGCCATGGAGATCCCGGTTTTGCAGGGCCGACCGTTTGATGAGCATGACGTGAAAACGGCGCAGAAAGTGGTCATCATCAACGAGACCCTCGCGCGGCTCTATTTCCCCGATGAAGATCCGATTGGTCAACGCCTGACGAAGAATGTCCGCAATCCGAAGGAAGACGATTGGGCTACGATTGTTGGAGTCGTTAAAGACACCAAGCCCCGCGCCCTGGATGGCGATCCGGTCTCGGAAATGTATATGCCCTTCGCTCAGCAACCCAGAGACTCGATGGCCTTCATGATCCGAACGACCGGCAACCCTGAGAGCGTCGCCGCCGCTGTGCGCCACGCGCCGCGATCACTCGACAAGGATCAGCCGTTCTATGGCCTTCGGACTTTTGAAACCGTGATCTCGGAAGCGGTCGTCAAACCGCGCTTTCGCACGTTTCTGTTGACCGTCTTCGCTGGAGTGGCGTTGATTCTGGCGATGGTCGGCATCTACGGAGTGATGAGTAATTCGGTCGAAGAGCGCCTGCATGAGATCGGCATACGCATGGCGCTTGGCGCCTCGGGCGCCGATGTGTTGAAACTCATCCTCGGCTACGGCATGGCGCTCACACTGGCCGGAATCGGGATCGGCCTAGTTGCCGGCTTCGCGCTGACGCGGGTTATGTCGCAGTTGTTATTTGGCGTCAAACCGACTGACCCCCTGACTTTTACGGTTATCGCGTTGTCTCTGATCACCGCGGCGCTGCTGGCTTGTTGTATTCCTGCCTACCGGGCAATGAAGGTAGACCCCATTATTGCGCTCCGATGTGAGTAACGGCGTTCTTCGTCAACTGGGCCATTGATCTGTTCGCGCTGTGCGCGTGTGGCCGAGCGGTAGACTTCACGCCAGTTGGAGCGTGTGCCTTCGGTATGTGAATGCGCCGCTGATCCCGCCCACTCTTCTGAATCCGCCTCATCAGTTCTGCAATACTTTTGTGCAATCAATTCATGACTGTTCCACTCGACCTCGAATCAAGGAGGGAAGTCACATGGCCGGGATAACTACAGATGCATGGATGCTCGACCAGGGGCCCGCACGCCAGGCTGCGGCCAAGCCGGAGCCGGCGCGACTGAGAAGAGGGCCATTCTCTTTCAGCAACATCACCGAGGATGAAGTCCTTGCCGAGCCGATTTATGGCTGCTGGGAAGCAAACATGGCGCATGCGCTGGAGCGCGCACCCATAGACGTTTGCCGGCATCGGGGCGAAGCGGAGGTCGTCATCGGCAACGCCGGCGTGGTCAGAATTTTGCAGGTCGGCGAGGCCGTCAAGACCGTCAACCCCGGCGACCTCTGCATCGTGTTCTGCAATGGCATCTGGGACCGTTTCGGCTACCCCGAAAAGATCCTTGCTTATGATGCGCCTCAAACGATGGGCGTGCTTGCCAAGCGCATCAAACTGCACAGCAGGCAAGTGATCGCCATTCCGCATAAGACTCGTCACTCGCTCCAGCAGTGGGCCGCTTTCTCCCTCCGTTACATCACGGCGTGGGCCAACTGGAAACAGGCGTATGGCTGCTGGAGGTTGCAGACGGATGAAGCCCAGGAGCAGAGGCCCATCGTTTGGGGCTGGGGCGGCGGCGTCTCGCTGGCGGAACTGTCACTGGCCAAGTGGTTTGGCTGCGAGGCGGCAATGATCTCTTCGGACGAAAAGCGGCTCGGGAAGATCAGCCGGATGGGGATCACCCCGATTGATCGGCGTCAGTTCATCAACCTGGAGTTTGATGAGAGGCGATACGCCGCGGACAAGGAGTACCAGCAAGCTTACCTGGCAGCCGAAGAAGTGTTTCTCAACCTCGTCCAGCAGAAGACCGGCGGGGCGGGCGTCTCCATATTCGCCGACTACATCGGTGCCCCCGTCTGGCGGGCGACACTGAAGGCGCTCTCCCGCCGGGGCGTAATTACCACCGCCGGGTGGAAAGCCGGTATGAAGCTCTCGACCGTCCGCGCCATCGAGTGCATGAGTTGGCACACTCATGTCCACACGCACTACGCGCGTTACTCGGAAGGCGTCGAAGCCATGCACTTCGCCGAAGAGAAAGGGTGGTTGCCGCCACTGGCCGGCGAAGAATATGGTTGGGATTACATCCCACAACTGGCCGAAGATTATGCGGGAAGACGCCTCAGCACTTACTTCCCGATATTCCAGGTCAATCCGCTGTAGCAATCTGCGAAGCAGCCGCCCGACGCATTGCGCCTCGCGGGTTGGATAACCACCGAGCGGCTCACCCTCAGCGTTTGAATGACCGTCTACCCAAAGACGGATTAGGCCCCTCGCCGCCGCCGTGTTCAAAAATGAGCGCCTTCGGCCTGAGCACGGCTATTGCCAGCCTTTCCTTCTCTCACCAACTTCAGACCATCTAGACACCGCGCCAGTTTCGGCAGGTATTTTATTACCTCATCCCTCTTCAGCAGGCTGAACTAAGGGCATTTCTGCAAAGTGTGCGCCAATGATAAAGGCTGCCATTACAGCAGCCTTTATCATTGGCAATATTGGTTGCGGGGGCAGGATTTGAACCCGCGACCTTTGGGTTATGAGTCATCAATTAAATAAAGCGAGAGCAGCGCACCCGGCATTAGGGGCACATGATCTGGATGTCTGGTGCGCCCGGTTTTGTCATGGCTGTTTCTGGGTCGCAATTGTTTTAGGGAAGAACCTAAAGACCTGTGATGCTAGTGAAACCATAGGCTGAGCACAAGACCCGAAATGTATGGTATAAATGGCTGATTAGAGTGCTTAAAAGAAGATAAAGCTGAGGGTACAATGAATCCTCCCAGCGCTACAGACGGGAGAAGGTGATACCTATGACCGAAGAAGCAGAAAAGATACTCTCCGATATGACTCGTGCAGAAAAGGCCGAATTGCTCCAGTGGATCGTGCGCGACCTAGGCGACGCCTTTCCAGGAATTGAGAGCCGTCCCAATGTCATGGGCGGCGTGCCCTGCATCTCGCGCACCCGTATCCCTGTCTGGGTGCTGGAACAGTCTAGGCGGTTGGGGACTAGTGAAGCCGATCTGCTCCACGATTATCCAAGCATAACGGCTCAGGATCTGGCAAATGCCTGGGCCTATGTCCGCTCACACCGGGCTGAGATCGAGGAGCAGATTGAGGCCAACGAGAGGGATGATCATTGACACGGCTCTACGCGGACGAAAACTTTCCCCTCCGCGGGGTCGAAGAGTTGCGTCGGCTTGGTCACGATGTACTCACGGCGTTTGAAGACGGCAGAGCCAATCAGGCCATTTCAGATGAGGACTTACTAGCCAGGGCGACCGAGTCGGGGCGGGCGGTGATTACGCTCAATCGCGTGGACTTCAAACGATTGCATCGGCAGCACCCAGACCATGCCGGGATCATTATTTGTACGGAAGACCCAGACCGGGTCGGGCAAGCAGGGCGAGTCGCGACCGCCCTGGAGCAGGCGGGAGAATTGAATGGGCTACTGATTCGGGTGTACCGCCCGTCGCGGTAAGAGGACGCTAGTTGACCGGTTGGAAAATATATCCGAAACCTCTCTACAAACCACAGCACGCTTAGTGGCGGAGGTTGTGATGCAATCAGTATGTGGTAAGCATAATCAGCAGGATGATAATTATTCCTGCTCTGAAATTACGCAGCAGCTAAAAAGTGCTGCAAGAAGGGAAGTTGGTTTGGAACAGACCGTTGAAATAACTCGCGCTTGAAAGCGTAGACCGTCTGCCTCTTGCCATCCTTGATGATTCGCACTTCTTGATCCACTTGCTTGAGATGGCCTCGCGCTTGTCCGTAGCGTTGTGGCCATTTCTGTGAGATACGCTCACCTTCCAACAAGCGATTGCTCTTGATGCGCGCCACATACTTCCAACCCAACTCCGAAAGCAGGTTCAAGATGCGGCGCGAGGTGTACCAGCTATCAAACAGCACGTAGTTTGGGCAGATCCCCCATTCGGCGGCTTCGCTTAACATCTCTTGCGCCAACTCGACCTTCGACTTGCCGCCCTTTTGCCACAAGCGCATCGAGACCGGGATTTTGCGCTTGCCGTCGGCCCAGATCAGCAGCACGACCTGCATGCCTTGGGTGATATGGCCAGCGCTACTCGACCAAACCCAAGAGACTGCTTCTGAATGTTTGGCCCAGCGCTCCCATGTCGTATCATCGAGCACGAGATAACCACCTTCGAGAATCATTCGAGAAGCGAAGAGTTCCCACAGCCGTCTGGACCAGGGGAAGCTCGAATGAAGCAGGCGGTTCAAGCCATCGTGCGAGACCGATGGACAGATCGCTGCCAATGACAAACAACTGGAGCGCGTATTGCGATAGATCAGCGCAATCAAGTAGGCTTCCAGCGCGGGGGTAGTAAGGGTTGATGTTGACCATAACACCAACATTCTATTCTCCTTCCGACCCCCTGCGTAAAATCAGCCTGCTGATTCATACTCTCTATTCAAAGGCCGCCATTTAGATTCATCAATTATCATTCTCTGGGCGCGATGATAAATCTCAGCTACCGAAACATCGGCGGTTTGTACAGTTCGTTAGGCGATAAACAGAAAACCCTTGATTATTACAACGAGGCTCTGCGTCTGATCCAATCAGTGGATGAGAAATCAGATGAGGCCAGAACCTTGAGCAACATCGGTTTGGTATATCAGTCATTAGATGAGAAAACCAAGGCTCTCGATTATTACAATCAGGCTTTAACTATTTATAAAGCCGTAGGCGACAAATCCGCTGAGGCGACGACGCTCAACAACATCGGCAGTTTGTACGACGAGTTAGATGAGAAACAAAAAGCCCTTGATTATTACAATCAAGCCTTGCCTCTAAAGCAATCATTGGGGGACAAACCCGGTCAAGCGACGACGCTCAACAACATCGGCATTGTGTACGATGATTTAGGAGATAGGCAGAAAGCCCTTGACTATTACAATCAGGCATTGCCGCTTTATCGGGCAGCCGGTCACAGACCAGGTGAGGCTAGCACTTTGAACAACCTCGGTGCTGTATACAACAATCTGGGCGATAGACATAAAGCCATCGATTATTACAATCAGGCCTTAGCTATTAGGAGAGCTATCAATGATAAATCCGGCGAAGCGATCTCGCTCGGCAACCTTGGTAAGGTTTACGGTGATTTAGATGATTGGCAGAAAGCCCTTGATTATGACAATCAAGCCTTGTCTCTTTATAAAGCAATGGGCGACAAATCCGGTGAAGCGACCTCGCTCATTAACCTGGGCGCTGTATACAACAATTTGGGTGATAGACAGAAAGCCATCGATTATTACAATCAGGCTTTGCCTCTAATGCAAAGGGTAGGCGACAAATCCGGTGAAGCAACTGCGCTCAACAGCCTCGGTAGAGTGTACGATGATTTAGGCGATAAGCAGAAAACCCTTGATTATTACAATCAAGCCTTGCCGCTCTATAGAGCGGCAAGCGACCGGTCAGGTGAAGCTGGCAACCTGAACAACTTCGGTCAGGTGTACAGTGACCTGGGCGATAAGCAGAAAGCCTTTGACTACTGCAATCAGGCTTTATCCATTTACAGGGCGATAGGCGCTAAACCGGGCGAAGCTTCTACGCTCAACAACCTGGGCAGTTTGTACGACGATTTGGATGAGAGACAGAAAGCCATCGATTATTACGATCAGGCTTTAGCTATTTATAAAGTTGTCGGCGACATATCGGGCGAAGCCACTGCGCTCAACAACCTCGGTGGCATATACCAAGGTTTAGGCGAGAAGCAGAAAGCCATTGATCAGTACAATCAGGCTTTGCCTTTAATGCAAAAGATAGACAACAAACCGGGCGAAGCTACTCTACTCAACAACCTCGGTGTTGTGCACCATGATTTAGGCGAGAGGCAGAAAGCCCTCGATTATTATGACCGGGCCTTGGCTCTTCACAAAGCCACAGGCAACCGTTCAGGCGAGGCGGCCACGCTCGTCAACATTGGCTTTAGCTACAGTTCGTCAGGTGAAAGACAGAAAGCTATCGATTATTACGATCAGGCTTTATCCCTGGCACAAGCTATCAGCGACACAGAAATTGAAGTTCAGGTGCTGAACAATCTGGGCGGCGTATATGAGGAATCAGGCGAGAGGCAGAACGCACTCGATTATTACAATCGAGCGTTATTCCTGGCGAAAGCCCTGAGCAGCAAATTAAGTGAAGCCAGAACGCTTAACAACATGATGTTCACCTGGGGAGCCCTGAGAAATCACCGCTTCGCTGCTTTCTACGGCGAGAAATCCGTTAATACTTATCAGCAACTCCGCAGGGGCGCTCAGGAATTTAAAGACAAAGAATTTCATAAGACTTTTCTGAAATCCTTTGAAGATACGTATCGCAAACTCTCGGAATTACTCATCGAACAGGGGCGATTTGCTGAGGCACAACAAGTTCTTAATGCGCTAAAAGATCAACAGTATTTTGATTTCAATCCTGCGACGGTAAAAAGACCTGCGCCCGTTGCCCTCACTCAACGCGAGGCGGAACTGTCTTCGCGCTATGACGCGGCGAGCGGAAAGATTGGCGAAATTGGAAGGCAACTTAAAGCGCTCAAACTCACAACGGGCAATCGAACGCCAAACGCGGAACCGTCCGCGCGGCGTCAACAACTCGAAGCCGATTTGAAAATTGCCGAGGACGAATTTCTGGCCGTCATCAAACAGGCCGAAACAGAATTCAGCGGCCCGCCCGATGCCGTGAAAGACAAACCGCCCAATGTCGTGGACACGCGCGATATGCAAGCGGCTTTGCATGAGCTTGATATACAGACAAAACAGAAAGCCGTTGCTGTTTATACGCTGGTTGGAGAACACGATTTTTGGGCTTTGCTGATTACTCCTAAAGAGATCATTCCCATTGTTTCTCTCAGTAAAAGCAAAGAGTTGAACGAAAAGACCAAGGAGTTTCTAATACAGCTCAAGGACACTGAAGAACGAACAGGCAAGCCGAAATTTTCAGAGGCTCAGGTACAAAAAACCGGCAAAGCGTTATATGACATTGTGTTTGCTCCCGTTGCCGCCAAACTGAAAGAGCTTCATATCAGGCCCGATCTGTTGATGTGGTCTTTGGATGGGGGGTTGCGGTATGTTCCCATAGCCGCATTGTATGACGGCAGGCAATATCTCGCCGAACGCTACAGCAATGTTGTATTTACACGAGCCGATGCGAAACGAATGCTGTCGCACGTCAGGGAAACGTGGACGGGAGTCGGTTTTTATAACTCGCAAGAATATTCTGTGCCTGTCAGGGGGCAAATGGAAACTTTCCGCAGTCTGCAAAATGCAAGATTGGAAGTAGAAACCATCTTCGGCATTCCCCCGGCACAGGGCATCGTGAATGGCAAATTTCTACCCAACCGGCAATTTACCTTAGATTCCCTACGCGAAAAATTGCGGTTGCATTCTCCACTGGTTCATATCTCCAGCCACTTCAGGCTTGTGCCGGGCGATGCGAGTTCGTCCTTCTTGCTTTTGGGAGATGGGAAGATGCTGACTTTAGCCGACATCAGAAATGAACCGGACGACCTGTTCGGCGGCGTAGAATTACTGACGATTTCAGCTTGCGAAACCGGATTACAAAGAGAGAGTGAATTGGATGGGCGCGAGATTGATAGTTTTGCCGAACTTGCCCAACGAAAAGGCGCGCAGGCTATCCTCGCATCACTTTGGAACGTAGATGATAAAAGCACATCGCGCCTGATGATGGAGTTTTATCAAAAAAGACAGCTTAACAAATTGACTAAAGCAGAGGCGTTGCAGAAAGCCCAACTGAGTTTACTGAAGGACAGCGGTTATTCACATCCATTTTACTGGTCACCTTTTATTTTAATAGGTAATTGGCGTTAAGGTGATTCATTCGGGGACAACCAAAGTCGGAAATATTCGGCCCATAGCGCAAGCGCCGATTCTGCGCCAAAAGCATAATCAAGCTTCTACTTCCAGCGTAAGCTAGTCCTGTTTGCAAAAATATTCTGCTCGGCCGAATGACTCGGATCATTTCCCAAAAGGTCAAAAAACGTTGAGCCATGGCTGGCGGGCGCGTCTGTTCCTAGATTCCAACATGCTCACAGGAGGGCTCGGATCGCGATGAGGACTGGATAAGGCGGTGCTGTCGCTGTGCGCGGCTCGCATCTGCCGCCTTGTCTTGGCGGCAGATGTAAAAGACGAGGTGGAAGAAAACCTGCTTATACATATAGCCGATTTAGATCATTCGACGATGAATCACATTCCCCGAGAATATAATCAGCTAATCAAGTTGACCAAACCTGAGTTAGTACCATATCCAGATGAAGCCTTGATGTCATCCTCAAGACGTCTCATCCGGCATGAGGCAGACGTCCCAGTCCTGCTCTCGGCAGTTTGTAGTCGCCTTGATTGGCTGCTGACGCATAATATAAAACACTTCACTCCGGCAGAGGCTCGACGTACGAAATTAGGCATCGGCACCCCGATTGATTTCTTCGAATCAAGGGCGTGTAGCATCAAATAGTGATTAGCCATAACAGATATAGTAGCAAAGCCACAATAGGTAATACTCTTTTGCGTCAAACCTACCAAGACTTTGCCCGCATAATTGCTGGCGCGGAAAGGAAGGATCATCGATATGGCTCGCCGAAACAGCTTTCAAACAGGCTCTTGTAAGCCTCAGAGATGGAAGAACGATGACAAGGGGTAATGGCTCGTCGCTAGCAAAATGAAAAAGGGTACAATCAGGTATTGAACCCCAATTGCACCCCATTTTTCGTAACTGGTTGCGGGGGCAGGATTTGAACCTGCGACCTTTGGGTTATGAGACAAACTTAATGTTCGCTCGTCCTTTTCGCTCTTGCATTTACGTTCTTGTTTTTTGCTGATTTTAGTTGTTTTTCGCGCCGAATTGTTCCCTAATTGTTCCCCCATTCTGTTTATTAATCATAGGTCTCAGCTCGCTTTATACCCTTAGCATCCAGATTTGTCCTTGGCTAAATGAGTAAGAGGAATAATGTCCTACTCCAGTAATGCATTCCTTGAAGATAAGTTCTTATAACAGTAGACTACCGGTAGGAGACTTCAGATGTTACAACCTGCGGCTACACTGGAAGACGTTTACTTAACGCTTTCGCCTGAGCCTTTACTCACGACTGAAGAATTAAACGCATTTTACAAGGATCAGCTAAACCAAGTCCGGGGAGACGACAAAGTTAGTCGCTTGGCACTCTGGCTGAAGCGGACTTATGGCAATAGTTACTACAAAGCTTTTCTAATAGGCCATCGCGGCGTTGGGAAATCGACGGAACTTACACGGTTAATACACAAGGTAAGTGACAAGTATCTCTCTATCAGGTTTAGCGCTCCAAAAGAAGTTGACCCGGCCAGCTTCAAACCCTTCGATGTAATCTTAATAATGATGGCGGATATTGCCGTATGGACCGCGAAACCGATAGCAGATGGTGGCGCGGGACGATTGCCAGATGATAAGAGATTGGAAGAGATTTGGGAATGGTTCGCAGATGAAAGAGAGGTACTTACCAAAGATGTACATATCGGAGGTGAAGTAGAAGCCGGGGCAGGAGTGTCAGGAGACTCGTTATGGGCAAAAGTACTTGGCTTATTTGCTAAGGTAAAGGGAGAAATAAAGTATGCCTCTGATCGCAAGAAAGAAGTAGTTGACTACAGATTGAGCCGCATATCGACTTTAGTTGAGTTGGCTAACCGCCTGCTTGACAACTGTAATGCGTTATCACGTGAAGCTACTGGGAAGGAGTGGGTTTTCATCGGAGAGGACTTTGATAAAGGTATACCAACTGAACAGATAGAAAACTTGTTTGTAACACACGGCAACATTTTTGCAGACCTTAGGGCGCACATGATTTTCACCATACCTATCGCCCTGGGTTATTCTGAGCAGGCTCTACAACTTCCATTTCCGCGTGAGTCGATATTTTCGATCCCCGACACCCCGGTATTTCATGCTGACCATCAGGCACACGCTGAAGGCCGTGAAGCTATTCGTTCTGTTCTTGAAGCGCGAGTCTCACCGAGCCTATTTGAAGAGCAGCAAATGACAAAATTGATCGTGGCTTCAGGTGGGAATCTGCGCGACTTGTTCTCTATGGTCGGTCAGGCTGCTGACACTGCCCTTTTGAGAAAATCATCTGGCGGGAGAATCGCCTCCGCACATGCCGAGTTTGCGATAGATAGCCTCCGGCGTGAATACAAACAAAGGTTGGGAGGGGGACCTTTTTACAAAGACGATACGCCCTATGTTCAGAAGGCAGAAAGGCTTCTACAAATTTATAATTCTTCCGCTAAAGCCGCGGTGCCTGATAAGGTGTTATATTCTCTCCTGCGGAGCCGCGCCGTCCAGGAGTTTAACGGGAAAGGTTGGTTCGGGGTTCACCCTTTGGTTGTGGACATTTTAAAGGAGCAGGGGCGGCTTCTCGGTTCGGACCCAGGTGGGACATCACAGCAATGATGAACGCAGGATCTATCGAGGAGATGGCCGCTCGGTTATTGATCTGGTGTAAGCGCGCGCCAAAGGGGTTGGCTCGGGTTGAATTCGATTCCGAGTTCGCGCGTGTTCTGGTCGTCGAAAGGCTACGAGATGGATTGGCAGAAGCAGGGATCCCCTTTTATGAAATAACGCTTACTGCCGGAGAGCCTGCGCCTGTCCTAGTGCGTAATTTCGTCGAGCAACTGAATTCCCTCAGGGAAGGGGTTGTCTCGATCAACGGATTTTCGACTGCCTTCTCATATAGCGGTGATCTCGAAAGCGCTCTCAGGACATTGAACTTCAATCGTGAGGAGTTAGCCCAGCCGCACTTGCGCCAGATATGGTGGATGCCTGCGCACCTTATCGAAGAGTTTGTGAACTCTGCCCCGGACTTAAATTCCTGGTTCATTCTACGCTACCACTTGACAGAGACTGTGGCACCTTCAGATTTTGAGTCGATAATTGCTCAACCAAAGGCAATAACTGCTCACATTAATGACGCCAGAGAGCAGGCTAGGATACTTGAGAGCAGATTGGAGCAGATGATTAATGCAGGGATACCTATAAATGAACTTCAGCGTAATTGGGTTATGCCGGCGGTTAACGCGCTCCGAGAGGCAGGCGCGGAGAGAGAAGCGCGCGCGTTTATTTTGAGGATTAACGAGCGAATTACAGAATTAAGAAAGCAGAAGTATCCTACAAGGGTCTTTATAAGTTATAGCCATGACTCGCCTGAGCATCTGAAGCAGGTTCTGGAATTGTCTAATCGCTTACGCGTCGATGGTGTCAATTGTTGTATTGATCAATATGAGGCGCTGCCGCTGGAAGGATGGGCGCGATGGGCAGTTAGCCAGATTGAGAATGCAGAGTACATTCTCGTCGCCTGTACAGAAGGTTACTCGGCCCAAGTAAGGGGTGAGCAGCCCCCGCGCCTGGAACCCACGGTGAATTGGGGAGGGGCAGTTATAACTCCTGAAATTTATGAAAATCAGGCGGGCAAAACCTTCTTCATTCCGATTGTTTTTTCACGCGGCGAGACGAGTTTTGTCCCGGATTTCCTACGTGGGGCGACACGTTACAATCTTAGCGAGGCTGAAGAATATGATAGATTGTATCGACGTATAACCGATAACTCGAGATTCCTGAAACTTACGCAGGACGAAGCTATCGCAATAGAGCCCCAACAGGACTTCTTCAGACCGTCCATTATTCCATACCGGCGCAATCCTTTCTTCACGGGCCGGGACGAAATCCTCTGGGCTCTGCGCCGTACGTTTGATAGTGGTAATGCGATTGCCCTGACCCAGACATCGTCCATAAGTGGGCTTGGTGGTATAGGTAAGACTCAGACTGCTGTAGAGTATGCTTACCGGTATCGTGATAAATACAAGTCTTTACTTTGGGCTAGAGCTGATTCGCGCGAATCGTTGATCTCGGATTTTACAGACATTGCAAAGTTATTGAATTTGGTGGAGATCAATGTCCCATACCAGAGCACCGTTACATCTGCCGTGAGGGAATGGCTTGCCTCTAGTGAAGACTGGCTCTTAATTCTTGATAACGCTGATGACCCCCAAATAATTCAGGAGTTTCTTCCTGAGACGCACGCCGGTCATATTCTGCTGACTTCAAGAGCGCCCACCCTGGACTATCGTGATATCACCGGTAGAATTGAAGAAGATCTGATGTCTGTTGATGAAGCAGCGGAGTTTGTAGTCAAACGAGCAGGGCAGTCTATACAAGGGTCGGTCGGGGGCGGGGCAGTTCCTGCACTTACTGGTCAGCTTGAATATTTGCCACTGGCATTGGATCAGGCCGGCGCGTACATAGCAAAACAAGAATGTGGTTTTAACGAATACCTTTTGCGTTACCGCCAACGGCGGATAGAGCTGTTAAATCAAGCCGGCCACGATAGGACAGGGAAGTATCCTGCATCGGTTAGAGCCACCTTGTCATTAAGCCTTGAGAAGGTCAAGCAAGAATCCGTAGACGCGGCGACTACCTTACAGATAAGCGCTTTCCTTAATCCTGACCGCATTCCAATAGAACTTCTCTCCATTGGTGTATCAGAGCTTGGCCCGCAGTTCTTCCCTCAGTTGGGGAGAGGTGAGCTTAGGCCTTTTGCCCTTGAGGAAGTGCTCAGACCACTAATTGAGTATTCACTCATATACTATAATGACGACCTGCAGACATACGACGTACACCGGCTAGTGCAAGCCATAATAAAGGATGGGATGGACACCGATTCGCAGCGCCAATGGGCAGGGAAAGCTATACAAATTGTGAACAGGGCATTCCCCAAGTCTCAACCATTGGGATTGAATGAGTGTGAGCGCTTCATGACGCAAGCCGAAGCCTGTGCGAGGCTCATTGATGAGTGGAAATTTGATTCAATGGAAGCCGCATCATTACTCAGCAAGACCGGAGATTACCTATCCCGACGGGGTCGCTTTAGCGAAGCTTCACATCTTTACCAGAGGTCGTTAAAGATAATTGAAAGGATCGTAGGGCCAGATCATCCGGACGTCGCAACGGGCCTCACCAACTTGGCAAATCTTTATCGGAGTCAAGGCAAATATGCTGAAGCCGAGCCCTCATTGATGCGCGCGCTGGAAATCAGAGAGAGAGTCCTTGGGCCGGATCATCCCGACGTTGCAGTAAGCACAAGCAATCTCGCCAACCTTTATCAAGCCCAAGGGAGGTATGAAGAAGCCGAATCTCTTTATTATCGCTCCTTAACAATAAACGAAAGATCGCTGGGGCCGGAGCACCCTAGTGTGGCCATAAGCCTGAACAACTTAGCGACCTTATACCGCGAGCAGGCCAAGTATGCCGAAGCTGAATCATTATACCTGCGATCTTTAGCCATTCTTGAAAAGGTATTAGGCCCCGAC
>DATENM010000146.1 GCA_035275065.1 Blastocatellia bacterium | reverse complement strand
CATGTAAACTACGTAGTCTTTTCGCATCCGACTCTTTAGACTATCAAGCTTTGCCTTTCCAGCAGGGTCAGGTTCAATATCAGAAACTTTAACTGGCGCATCATCTCGTATGACATAAAGAAACATCGGTTTCCCACTAGTTTCGGCTTCATTGAATTCCAGTTCGGTCATAGAAAGTCCCGTAGCCTGATCAATGTAGCCATAGCGCACCCCGAAGATTCCGATATATACATTCGCTTTACGAACCTCATCGACAATTTTTATTGCCGGCGTGACTCTACTTGGATCAGCGCCAAAGGTTTCCATTCCACGAAAGAGCATATCCCTACGCATAATCTGGTCTTTAACTGCTGTACGGTGTCCGATTAAATCTTTGTAACTAGAACTGACAAACACTGAAACGGGTCTTTTTATGCTAGCTTGCGCTTGCGTGCTATAACTAGAATCCTTCTGTGACAGGGATTTCAATTCATTAAGGTAACCTAATCGCAATTCTTGATTTTCATCCAGCTTGCGCCGGAGTTCTGTTATGTCCTCCTCTTCACCACTGTTTATAAGCTCAATTAAGCGGGCCTCCAATTCAAATCGTTTATCCTCAAGAGAGCCAATGAGTTTACGCAAGTTATTAAGACGCCGCATCCTTATTTGATCGTCTGTTTCTGAGCCATCATCTATAGCAGTCGGCTGTTTAACAGGATCCATAGGTGTATGAGCAGCAACAGCCTGATTAGCAATGCGGGGAACACGTGCAGCGAATTCCTCAAAGAATTGAAGGTAATCGATCTCTTTCTTTCGCCCAAGCCTATCAAATAGATATATTGTTACATAAACTGGTTTCTGTCGCTTTTGTAAGTCTTCGGTGATTACTTCCGCCATTTGTACTGCAACATCCTCATATGTAAAACCTGCAATACCAGCACCTATGGTCGGGAAAGCAATCGAATCAAGCTGTAATGTATCTAGCATCTGCATACAACGTTTCGTTGTCTGTCTTATGGTCTCCTTTGGAAGCATAACTGAGTCATCCGGGCCAATTGTAACGGCATGGAAAATGTATTGGGCGGGTAGCTTGCCCGCTGTTGTGACAACGACATCACCCAAGGCTGCGGGGACTTTCTTAGCTGCATCAAGTGCGATGACATTACCACCAGCATTAAGGATGCTAGCCGATACGCCACCGCCCATAGATAGATAATAATCATCTGAGCTGACTAGAACCTGAGCTTTTGACGTGGTTATACTACTGAACTCAAGAGTGAGTTGTGATTTCCCAAATTGATAAGTCCTCTTGTTTGCCATGTCTCCACCTCATATACAGCACAAGGATAAACGATTGCGAGAAAAAATCCACGCGTCCATTAGCACCTTGTATCTTGATAGAGGACTGACTTGACCCGCTTTTGCTGGCCAGTCAATCTACTCAGGGACGCCTGAGCGGGGCATCGGTGAAGCTGTTAAGCGCCTGAGGCTGCGAGCCTGTGCGTTAGATCAGCTCCCGCTG